>CBDUPU010000006.1:0-22776 GCA_965369185.1 uncultured Rhodospirillales bacterium | reverse complement strand
CAATCTGTCGCAGCGTTTCGAGGCCGCCCTGCCAGCAGGCTTTGACGCCTACAAACATTATTGCGACCTGCGCCGGGTCAACGCCGCGCCTTTTGCCGCCTTTATGAATTTCGGCAATGTCCAGATCGCCTCCGCCTCGCCGGAGCGTTTCCTGCATGTAAAAGACCGCAAGGTTGAGACCCGCCCGATCAAAGGCACGCAAAAGCGCGACGATGAAGAAGCGGTTGACCAGTTCTATCGCAACCAGCTGGAAAACAGCGAAAAAGACCGCGCCGAAAATACGATGATCGTCGATCTGATGCGCAATGACTTGTCCAAGGTGTGCGAAGATCATTCGCTGGAAGTGCCGCAGCTTTGCCGCCTCGAAAGTTTCGCCAAGGTGCATCACCTTGTATCGATCGTCAAAGGAACGCTGCGCGCAGACCAGACCCCTGCCGACCTTCTCGCCGCCTGCTTCCCGGGCGGCTCGATCACCGGCGCGCCGAAAGTACGCGCGATGGAAATTATCGAGGAGCTGGAGCCAAAACGCCGCGGCCCTTATTGCGGGGCGATGGGCTATCTTGGCTTTAACGGCGTCATGGACACGAATATCACCATCCGCACGCTGGTCTATGAGAATAATAAGGTCAGCTTCAATGTCGGCGGCGGCATTGTCGCGGATTCAAAACCGGTCGATGAATATGATGAAACCCTGTTCAAGGCCGAAGGCATCTTCCGCAGCTTTGAAAGCGAAGTGATTGACGACCAGACTGCCCGCCAACTAAAACGGCGCGCGGGTTGAATTTTATCGCCTGCTTCGATACAACACCCTTGTAAAACTCCCCAAAAAAACCACTCGAGCGTATGTTTAAAGTAACCGGACTACCCCTGATTTTCCTGACGGTTCTTGCCCTGCCGGGCGCCGCCATGGCCGATAAAATCCATCTTGAGGATGGCAGTATTATCAGCGGCGATATTACGATCATGGAAGAAACCAGGCTGGTCATTGAGACCGCCTTTGCCGGCGCGCTGGAAATAAGCCCGTCCGCGATTAAAGGCATCGAAACCGACCGCGCCAAAGTCACCCAGATGCAAAGCGGCGACCGCGTTATCGGGCGCCTGATATATGACGACCATACCGGCCAGCAAATCAGCAGCAACCTGCTGGGGCCTGTCGCGGTCAACACAGCCGACATAAACGGGCTGTGGAACCCCGGCCAGCCAAGCCCGGTGAAAGCCCGTATGGAAGAAATGGCAGCAGCGCACGCCGAAGAAATCGCAGACCTGCAGGACAAGGCCGAGAATACGGCCAAGGAAGTCTGGTCGGGGCGCGTCAATGTCGGTTTTTCCGGTTCTCACGGCAATAACAAGGAAATGAATTTCACCGGCAAGGCCATGGCCAAACGCGAAACCGAATTTGACCGGATGAAATTTTCAATACAGGGCCACTTTGAAAATACCGAAGGCGAAGAAACCAAGAACGAGATCAAGGGCGAAGCCCGCGTCGAAAACGATTTGTCGGATCACCTTTTCGTTTTCACAAATCTCGGGCTCGAACGGGACAAGTTTGAAGAGCTTGATTTGCGCGCTGACCTGACAGCCGGTCTTGGCTATTTCATCATCAAGGAAGACCATCACGAATTAAAGCCGCGCTTTGGTATCGGCTATGAAATATCCGCCTATGAAAACGCGCCCAACGAAGAAGAGCTGATCTTTACCACCGGCTATGATTACCGGATTGATATGCACGATAAAATGCGCTTCACCCATAGCTTTACATACTTGCCGGCAATCGAGGATCCCGGCGCCAATTACCGGCTCGATAGCGATGCGGCGCTGGCTTACCCGATCAATGACGACGATGCGTGGAATCTGGAGCTTGGCCTGCGCCATCAGTACGATTCAATGCCGACCGACAGCGTCGATAAGCTGGGCACATATTATTCCTTGGGAATTGTGCGTGAGTTCGACTGATTTCTTTACTTGTTCCGGCTTCCTTCTTAATATCCCGGTGAACATATGTCCGGCGATAAGAGCGGAAAGCGCATGATCCTGCTGATCGACAATTACGATTCCTTTGTCTATAACCTTGGCCGTTATGTCGGCAAGCTGGGGCGGCAGCGCCACATTGTCCGCAATGATGCAATCACGCTGGACGAAATCGCCGCAATGGCACCGGACGCGATCATCCTGTCGCCCGGCCCCTGCACCCCGCACGAAGCCGGTATCTGCAATGAAGTCGTCAAACATTTTTCCGGCCGCGTCCCGCTGCTGGGTATTTGCCTTGGCCATCAATGTATCGCCGAGAGCTTTAACGGCCGCACCATCCCCGCCCCCGCCCCGTATCACGGAAAAACCAGCCTGGTGCAGCATAATGCCGACGAGCTGTTTATGGGGCTGCCAAACCCTCTGGTCGCGGGACGCTATCATTCGCTGATTACGGAACTCGCCGCAAATTCACCGCTGGAAATCACCGCTCGCACCGAAGAAGACGATATTATCATGGGCGTCAAGCACCGCGAATTGCCGGTTTACGGGCTGCAATTCCACCCCGAATCCGTTTTGACGCCATATGGCCTCGACATTATTCGTAACTTTATGGCAGTTGCCGATCAGTGGAATGAAAAGCGGCGCGCGGCATGATTATCCTGCATAACGGCGCCTTTCTTCAGGACAGCGAGTTTAAAATCTCCCCGGCGGACCGCGGCCTGACACTGGGCGACGGGGTCTTTGACACCATGCTGGCGCAGGACGGCGCGCCGCTCTGGGCGCGGGAGCATTTCGCGCGCCTGACCTATAACGCTTCAGTGCTCGGGATCTCTTTCGACCTTGATTTTGACAACATGGCGCAAGAATTGCTGCGGCAAAACGGCTTTACCAGTGGCCGCCACGCCATTCGCACGACCGTCACTCGCGGCGCAGGCGCCCGTGGTCTTGCCCCGCCGGAAAGCAGCAAGCCGACCGTCCTAATGGCCGCCGCCCCTGCCCCGCGCAAAACGACCCGCATCGAGGCCATCATCGCGCAAGATGTCCGGCGCAATGAGCACTCGCCCTTATCAAAGATCAAATCACTGAATTACGGCGATAATTTACTGGCGCTGATCGAGGCGCAGAAAAAAGGCGCGGAAGACGCACTTTTGCTGAACACGGCAGGCCATGTTTGCTGCGCGACGACCAGCAATATCTTTATCCGCGAGGGTGAGAAATTGATTACCCCGCCGCTGTCGGACGGCGTTCTGGCTGGCATTACCCGCACAAAAATTATCAGCGCCCATAATGCAGCAGAAGAAAGCCTGACGCCCGAACGTTTATTTGAGGCCGATGCGATATTCCTGAGTAACAGCATTCAGGGCGTGCGCGCCGTCAAACGGCTGGACCATACCTATTTCAACAAAAATGCCCCTGCGATCCCCGATCCACTGGCCGCATAAAACATCAAACATACAATGAGAATTTAGTCGGGCTGCAGCCCCGGCACACGCGCCCGCATAATCGGAACAGCAGCCTCTTTTCGCCACGCCTCGTCGATATAGGGCTCTGTCACAAGGGCGCTGATGATCCGCGTTGCCTGCGCATCGTCAATCTCTTCCGGCAAAGCGATACAATAAACGGAATTATCGCGGATATCGTTTTCCAGCCTGACCGTCCCCAGCATGGTTTCAATGACCGAGGCCGCCATGCTGACCTGACTGTGGCGCGCCCCGGCGGACAGGCGCAAATAAAGATAAGAAACTTTGTCGCCCATTGAAAGCGATGTCTCCGGCTATCTGTTAATGATTTAACCATTATGTCAGCGCTTGTTTAAAACATGGTAAAACGCTCGCTTTTTTAATTTCATAATATATTAACCGCCATCCGGTATGCTTTTTTAAACTCAGGGAAGCATTACAGGGACATACTATGGGATCAGATACGTTTAACGGTGCAGCAGATGGACAGGCGCCTGAGCTGGAAAATATCGCGGATAAATTCGACCACACCAACCTTTCTGTTGCCATCGGTATCGCCATGCGCCTTCAGGCCGACACGCTAAAACCCGGTTCTGAATTACATGTTTCCCTGCCAAAATCGGACGAAGTGGTCGATCTGCATGTCTTACAAATCGGTAAAATCGAGCCGGAGGCACAGGATGGTGCAGCCATGCCCGGAGCGCTGATCGATGTCGGCCCGCTTTATGGCGAGGCACCTGACAATTATCTGGCCATTACATTCGACCCGGACGAAAAAATACCAGCATCATCACGTGCAGATCTGGCAAGTTACGGCGTCAATGCGGTCGATGCCGCGCTTTATAACGAGATTTCCGCCGGAAATGGCGGTCAGCTAAATAAATTGAATCTCAGTTGGATCCACGACGATACACCGCCGGAAGTACTGCCCGCCACCTCAGAGGAATTTCAGGCGGTCGGCATGAAGGCTGCAGCGCAAGCAGCAGCAATTGCGGACAGAACGCCCCCGACCCCGGAAGGATCCCCCAAAATCGGGACACCCGGCGCAGCCGGCGCTTAGCCCCTAATTAAACGACAACGATGATCAAAAAACAAAAAAGGGCGCCATAAGCGCCCTTTGCATATTCGCAAACGGTTACCGTTATTACATCACAAGATGACCGGTGACCGCCGACAGTTTCGCCTTGGCCAGCTCCAGCTTTTTCTCGATGCGGTGCAGGTCAAAGTCGTTTTTCGCCATCGACAGATCTTCAGTCAGGTTACGGATCGTCTGCTCCAGATCGTCCTTGTTCAGGTCGGCAACGTTAACGGCCTCTTCCGCCAGAACCGTCAGGTTTGTCTCGGTCACATCGGCAAAACCGCCTGCGACAAAAACCCGCTGCGCGGCTTCAGTATCATTGGCAACAATCTCGATGACGCCGGGACGCAGGCTGGTAATCGTGGCTTCATGGTTGTGCATCACACCAATATCGCCTTCCTCACCCGGAATGACAACCATCTTCGCCGGAGCGGAGATCAGCTTCTCTTCCGGTGAGACCAGTTCAAAATCGAAGGTTTGTGCGTCTGCCATGACTTATTTTTCCGTTTTCACTTCAATTAAAATTTCAGCATTCGATTGCTGCCGCCACGGGCGGGCCGCATCCACGGCTCGCCCGGGCAATGCCAATATTAAGCGGCTTCTGCAGCCATTTTCTTGGCTTTTTCTTCTGCTTCTTCGATCGTGCCGACCATGTAGAAAGCACTTTCCGGCAGGTGATCGTACTTGCCGTCAACAATCGCGCGGAAGCCTTTGATCGTATCAGCAAGCTCAACGAAGACACCCGGGGAACCGGTGAAGACTTCAGCAACGTGGAACGGCTGCGACAGGAAGCGCTGGATCTTACGGGCACGTGCCACAACCAGCTTGTCTTCTTCTGACAGTTCGTCCATGCCGAGAATGGCGATAATATCTTGCAGCGCTTTGTAGGTCTGCAAGGTTTTCTGCACATCCGCAGCGCACTGGTAGTGCTCTTCACCGACAACGCGCGGGTCAAGAATACGCGAGGTCGAATCAAGCGGATCAACCGCCGGGTAAATGCCAAGCTCGGCAATCTGACGCGACAGAACGGTTGTGGCGTCAAGGTGCGAGAAGGTCGTTGCAGGAGCCGGATCGGTCAAGTCATCGGCAGGAACGTAAACGGCCTGAACCGAGGTGATCGAGCCTTTCTTGGTCGAGGTAATCCGCTCTTGCAGCGCGCCCATATCGGTGGACAGGGTCGGCTGGTAACCAACGGCCGAAGGAATACGGCCCAGCAGCGCGGACACTTCGGAACCGGCCTGCGTAAAGCGGAAGACGTTATCCATGAAGAACAGAACGTCCTGGCCTTGTTCGTCACGGAAATATTCCGCCATCGTAACACCGGTCAGGCCAACACGGGCACGTGCGCCCGGCGGTTCGTTCATCTGGCCAAAGCACAGCGCCACTTTGGATTCGCCGTCCGGCTTGATAACGCCGGCTTCGATCATTTCGTGGTACAGATCGTTCCCTTCACGGGTACGCTCGCCAACACCGGCGAAAACAGATACACCACCGTGCGCTTTCGCGATGTTGTTAATCAGTTCCTGAATGGTAACGGTCTTACCAACACCGGCACCGCCGAACAGACCGATCTTACCGCCTTTTGCGTAAGGGCAAAGCAGGTCAACAACCTTAATACCGGTTACCAGCTGCTCGGCTTCGGTCGATTGCTCGACAAATTCCGGCGCAGGACGGTGGATCGAATATTTGGTTTTGGCTTTAACCGGCTTGCCTTCATCAATGACATTGCCTGTTACGTCAAAAATACGGCCAAGCGTTTCCGGGCCAACCGGAACCGTGATCGCTTCGCCGGTATCAACCACTTCAGCACCGCGCACCAGACCGTCGGTCGTGTCCATCGCAATCGTACGCACGATGTGTTCGCCAAGGTGCTGCGCAACTTCAAGCACAAGCGTCTTGCCGTTATTTTCAGTATGCAGCGCATTCAGGATGGCGGGAACATGCCCTTCGGTAAACTGCACGTCAACAACCGCGCCCAGAACCTGTGCTATTGTACCTTTTGCTTCAGCCATTTTTCGTCCTCTTCCTCTTTTGAACTCTTATGAAGGTGTTTGTCTTTTTGTCTTTAACTTGTTTAAACCGCCTCGGCGCCGGAGATAATCTCGATCAGCTCCTTGGTAATCGCAGCCTGACGTGCACGGTTATATTGCAGCGTCAGCTTGTTGATCATGTCACCGGCATTACGGGTCGCGTTATCCATCGCGGTCATCCGTGCGGCCTGCTCCCCTGCGGCACTGTCTAGCAGCGCACGGAACAGCTGGATACCGAGGTTCTTCGGCAGCAATTGACCGAGGATTTCTTCGCCATCCGGCTCGAAATCATAAACGATATCGGCTTTTGCCTCGGCGGCCTCTTTCGGCGCGTTATCATTGGCTTCTTCCGCTTCCGGAGCCTTGAACGGGATCAGCTGCTGTACCGTCGGCTTTTGCACCAGCACGGATTTAAACGCATTATAAATCAGTGTGCAGACGTCAAAACCGCCATTTTCAAACTCTTGCAGAATAAACTGCGCAACTTCGTCCGCTTCGGCAAAAGCGATGCGGTTCTTGGTACCGCCAATGCCGGTAAAGCTCTTTACCAGCGCGTCTTTATAGCCGCGGCGCAGTGCATCACGCCCCTTACGGCCAACGCAAAGCAGCTTTACAGTCTTGCCCTCTGCCATTAGCTGCTGCACCTCTGTTCGCACGCGGCGCACAAGGTTGCCGTTAAAACCGCCGCACAGACCGCGATCGGCTGTCACAACGACCAGAAGGTGCACATCTTCCTTGCCAGTGCCGGTCAGCAGGCGTGAACCGCCGGAACCAGCCGGGATATTCGCGGCAACGCGTCCCATCATCTCCGCCATTGCAGTCGCGTAAGGCTGGCTGGCTTCGGCCTGTTCCTGGGCTTTTTTCAGCTTCGACGCCGCAACCATCTTCATCGCCGAGGTAATCTTTCTCGTCGATTTTACGGATGTGATACGGTCTCTATATTCCTTCAAACTTGGCATGTGCTATTCTTTACTGTCCACGTTCAACATTTATACTTTCGAAAATCCTGCCATCACCCTTAATGGAACCGCCGCGGCGCCTGCGGGTTATTAGCCGGATTAGAATCGATTTTGCTCAGCTTCGTTACCATGCCGCTTTCAAGCAGCGGCTGGAGATCGGCTTCCAGCGCATCTGCAATCTCTTTAGCGTAAACTTCCTTGCCGCCATCGGCATAGATGGTAAAGCGCGTGCTGTACTGCTTCTCTTTAGAAGGCTTTTCGATCAGGTCCTTCGTCCAGCGATAAAGCACCGTATCGGTCTGACCGTCAGCCTCGGCTTGCTCGCAATAATCAACAAAAGCCTGAAACTGGTTTTTCATCTCCGCATCATACTTTTCAAGTATGTCGGCAAGCGGCTTCAACATGGGATCATTCATGTTTTTGCGCGCAGCAGCGGCGAATTTCTCGCTCAGATTAATTCTGACCTGATATTCCCAGACTTCGGACGGCTGATGATTCGGCTTTTGCATTAATTCATTCCCCTGCCCGGCGTTGCAGATACAGGCAGACCGTTAATAACGGACGGGAAACCGGCTTCCGGCTTGTTCGTGTTAAGATTGAACACTTCCCGCACCACCAAGGTCCGCCCGACCAGATCCTCGCTCAGGGACGCGCGCTCGAGCGCCTCCTTAAGCGACAGGCCGGGTTCGATAGCCATATAGCCTTCACGCATGGAATCAGGAACGTCCTGCCCGCAAAGCTCATAGGACATCAGGTACGTACCACCGTTCCGGCGGGCCGTGTCCCTTACGATCTCCAGAGCTTTATCGGACAGTTTGCTCATGAATTAAGCAGCCTTTGCTTGCGCTGTGGAGTAGCTGGCGGTGAATTTCTCAAGAAATTCAGACAGCTTGCCTTCCAGTTCGCTATCAAGCGCCTTCTTCTCACGAATCGCTTTCAGGATGTCCTTACCGCTTGCGCGCAGATCAACGAGCAGAGCCTGCTCGTAATCAGACACCTGATTCACCGGCACGTTATCGAGGAAACCGCGGGTACCTGCGAAGATCACAGCGACCTGCTCTTCCACCGGCAGCGGCGAGTATTGCGGCTGCTTGAGAAGCTGGGTCAGGCGCGCACCACGTGCCAGCAGGCGCTGGGTGGAGGCATCAAGGTCAGATGCAAACTGCGCGAACGCTTCCATTTCACGATACTGTGCCAGTTCAAGCTTAATCGTACCGGCAACCTGTTTCATTGCCTTGATCTGTGCGGCAGAACCAACCCGGCTAACCGACAGACCGACGTTAATCGCCGGACGGATACCTTTAAAGAACAGGCCGGTTTCAAGGAAGATCTGGCCGTCTGTAATGGAAATAACGTTCGTCGGAATGTAAGCGGAAACGTCACCGGCCTGCGTTTCAACGATCGGCAGCGCCGTCAGGGAACCCGCACCCAGCTCGTCATTCATCTTCGCCGCACGCTCAAGCAGGCGGGAGTGAATGTAGAAAACGTCACCCGGATATGCTTCACGGCCCGGCGGACGACGCAGCAGCAGGGACATCTGGCGATAAGCCACAGCCTGCTTGGAAAGGTCGTCATAAACTGCCAGAGCGTGCATACCGTTATCACGGAACCACTCACCAATCGCGCAACCGCAATACGGTGCGAGGAACTGCATCGGTGCCGGATCAGAAGCGGTCGCAGCAACAACAACGGAATATTCCATTGCGCCCTGCTCTTCCAGTTCTTTCACCAGCTGCGCCACGGTCGAACGCTTCTGACCAACAGCAACGTAAACGCAATACAGGTGGTCTTTTTCGTCTTTGGCAGAATTGAAGTTCTTCTGGTTGATGATCGCATCGATCGCAACAGCCGTTTTACCGGTCTGACGGTCACCAATGATCAGCTCACGCTGGCCACGGCCAACAGGAACCAGCGCGTCAATAGCCTTCACGCCGGATTGCATCGGCTCGTGCACGGATTTCCGCGGAATAATGCCCGGAGCTTTTGTTTCGATCAGGCGGTGTTCTTTGGCTTTGATCGGGCCTTTACCGTCAATCGGGTTACCCAGCGCGTCAACAACGCGGCCAAGCAGTTCACGGCCAACCGGAACCTGAACGATCTCGCCGGTACGCTTAACAATGTCGCCTTCTTTAATATCGCGGTCGTCGCCGAAAATAACGATACCGACATTGTCGGTCTCAAGGTTCAGCGCCATACCTTTAATGCCGCCCGGGAATTCAACCATCTCGCCGGCGCGAACCTGATCGAGGCCGTAAACGCGAGCCACGCCGTCACCAACGGACAGAACCTGACCAATTTCGGCGACATCTGCCTGGGCGCCAAACTCGGCGATTTGTTTTTTCAGAATCTCGGAGATTTCTGCTGCACGGATTTCCATTTATCCAACCTCTTTCAGCTGTGTTTGATTTTCGTTAGAACCTGAACTCATTGTCCGCTGCAGCTTTTCAAGCTTGCGGCGCACAGAATCATCAATCATGCGGGAACCGATGGTCACTGCCATCCCACCCAGCAAATCCTTGTTAACCTGAACATTAAGCGTAACGTTCGTACCCATCGCCTTGCTCAGCTGCTCTTGCAGCGCTTTGGTCTGGGCGGCGCTCAAAGCAAAGGCGGTCTCGACCTTGGCCTCGACCTCGCCGCGGCGCTTGCGCAGCTCTTCCGCAAACACGCGGATAATCGTCGGCAGCAGCGCCAGACGACGGTTATCGGCGACAACGCCGAGGAAGTTACCGGTCAATTGCTGGAACTTGGCTTTTTCAGCCAGTGCCAGAATACCGTCTTTTTGCTGATCACGACCCACCAGAGGGTTTTCGATCAGCGCCATGAGGTCTGAAGATTCGGCGAGCATGGCCGAAAGTTCCTGAAGATCTTTCTCGACCTTATCGACGAGTTTGGCTTCATGTGCCATGTCCAGCAAAGCGACGACATAGCGCGATGCAACCAGATTACTATTCGATGATCCTGCCACTTGCGATTTCCTATTCGTTTACGCATAACGATTTGGACGAGGGTTTAGCACACGAAAACCGCCCGTGCAAGCCTTTGTGCGCGGTTTTTAGACTGGTTTCACGGGTCTTTTATATGGTTGCGCCCCGCCCTGCTTTCAAGACCGCGTCCCCTGCGGGTTTGGCGAGTCCGGCAAAACTTCACTGGAAGCCTCGGAAGGGCGCTCGGCGTAGAACAGAGTCCATTCCATAAGAGGAAAACGCTCGGGCGCAACCACCATGCCCATCGCCTTGAACAGCATTAAATGGACAATATAGATCTCCAGAGTACGACGCCCGCCAATACGAAGCAAAGCGGCCAATGATTTCGGCAAACGCGCCGTCAGGCGGGGATATTCCTGTTTTCGGAACATCAGCAGCACCCCCATCACCAGAAACGTCCCGATCGCCATAAGCAGGAATTGCTGCTGCTCGAAACCGAACAGATAATCCTGCAACATTAAAAAGCTGGCCGCCGCGAATCCCAAAAACAGGACGATCACGCCGCTTTTTAGCACGCTCCCCTCGCAATGACGCACCATATAGCCGAGCATCGCCATAATCAGTGCCTGTGTGCCGTATTCGGCAAACAGGCTGCTTTGCAAGATTAGCAGGAACAGAACCAGCGACACCGCAATCAGCGCTTTATAATCGTGCCCGGCGACCCTCATCACCCCGTCAAGCACAAGGCGGATAACAATAATTGTTACCAGCGCATTAAGCGGAAAGACAGGCATGCCGGCAATTATATTGCCAAGCAGCAGCAGCGCCGCCCCGCCCCAAAGCTTCCAGCCAAGATCGCGGCTTTTGGCATGGCCAACCAGAAAGAACCACACCGGAAAACCGACCCGCCCAACGGCGCGCCACCATAAATCATCCAGAAAGAAGTAATAGCCGATATGATCGATAATCATAATTATGACCGCCGCGCTTTTCAGCAGGTCATAAGAGGTAATATTATGTGGCAGCTGCTTTTTTGACGGAGCGCTCTGCATATTCATCTGCACCCCCTAAAATTCAGGTATGAATTTCCAGTCAAACCAGCCGAAACGCTCCTGCCCCATAAGCACGGCAGCAACCTGGAAAAGAGCGATATGGACGACATAAATTTCAAGCGTCCGCCGTCCGCCAAACCGCACCAGCCACGCCAGCGGCGCCGGCATTTTAGCGGTCAGCGCGGGATAAGAGGCCGCCTTGAAATGAAACAGCGTATATACTGTCGCCGCCGTTCCCGCCGCCATCAGGTAAAATTGCGGCATCGACAGCCCGTGCAGAACGAATTGCGGCAATACAAACGCAAAGAAAGAAAACACGGCAAAATTTCGCAAGAAATCCCCGGAAAGCGCCAGCCTGTCTTTATGCCGCACCATATAGCCGAACATTGCAAGAATGATAGCCTGCGTCCCGTATTCAAACAAAAAGCTAGACGGCAGGATAAGCAGAACAAGCGCGGCCGACGTCAGAATGATCGCCACCTTGTTCAGAAGCGCATATCGCATCACCCAGTCAAGCGTCAGCCGTATAAAGATAATTGTTACAAGCGCGCTGAGCGGGAACACATGCGAACCGGCAAACAAATAAAGCGCGGCAAGAAACAAGGCACCGCCCCAGAGCTTTGACGGGATCCCCCGCCCGGTCGCATGACCGATCAGGAAAAACCACACCGGAAAACCGATGCGCCCAACGGCACGCCACCACATATCGTCCGTAAAAAAGTAATAGCCGATATGGTCGATAATCATAATGATCACCGCGACCGTTTTCAGCACATCATACGATGTCATGTCTTTGGAAAGTATTTTGGACATGCTCGCCCGCTCGATAAAAAATCACACGCCCCACAAGCATACCCTGACGGCAGCGCTAATCAAACTTTTTTAATCGATTCAATGACTTTCAGGGCGAACAACACCTGCAACCTGATCAACGGCGATACAAAACGCTACGAACCGAATTTAACGTAAGGCGACTGCAAATCCTTACAAAAAGCTCTGCGGGTCAATATCGACATAGACCCGGATGGTCGAGGGGATTTTTACCCGGCCAAGCCATTGGGTAACGGCCTGCTGGATATTCAAATTCTTTTCAGCGCGCACCAGAAGGCGGCGGCGATAATTCCCCCGCAGCCGGTAAAACGGCGCCTCCGCAGGCCCCAAAGTCTGCACCCCGCCGCCTTGCGGCGCGGCCCTTCCCAGTTCGCGCGCCGTGTCGCCGACCAGCTTTTCGTCTTTACCCGAAACGATAATCCCGACCAGCCGTGTAAAGGGCGGCATCCCGGCAGTCTCGCGCTCCTCCGCCTCGATCTCAAGAAACTCGTCCCGCTCGTGGGCGGCAAGCGCCTGCATGACTTTATTTTCCGGCAAGAAGGTTTGCAGATAAACATGCCCCGGTAATTCCTCGCGCCCCGCCCTCCCGGCAACCTGATGCAAAAGCTGATAGGTGCGCTCCGACGCGCGCAAATCACCCCCGGCCAGCCCGAGGTCGGCATCAATAACCCCGACCAGCGTCAGGCGCGGGAAATGGTGCCCCTTGGCAATAATCTGCGTACCGATGACAATATCGTATTTATGATCACGAATATCATTCAGAAGCTGGCGCAGCTTTTCAGGCTCCTCGGCAGTATCGCTGGCCAGAATGACCGTGCGCGCATCAGGAAAATAACTTTGCACCTCCTCGAAAATCCGCTCCACCCCCGGCCCGCAAGCGGCAAAGCTGTCCGCTTCATGGCATTCGGGGCAGGCCTTGGGAATCGACATGAAAAAGCCGCAATGGTGGCAGCTTAGCCGCCCGTTTTTCTTATGCTCCACAAGCCACGCCGTACAGCGCGGGCAGTTCATCCGGTGGCCGCATGTGCGGCAGAGCGTCAAGGGTGCATAGCCGCGGCGGTTTAGAAACAGCAGGCTTTGCTCCTGCGCCTCGAGATTGCGCTCCAGCGCATTTTTCAGCGTATTGGAAATAAAATGTTGCCGCGCCGGCTTGTCTTCCTTTGCCTTCATGTCGATGACATGCATTTCCGGCAATTGCGCCGCCCCGTGCCTGTCCGGAAGATGCAACAGATCATAACGCCCGTCCCAGACGTTCGCCATCGTTTCCAGCGATGGCGTTGCCGACACCAGAATCGTCGTGATCTTGCCCATATGCGCGCGCACGATCGCCATATCACGGGCATGATATATGACGCCATCTTCCTGCTTATAAGCAGGGTCATGCTCCTCATCGACAATAATCAGGCCAAGATCCTGATACGGTAAAAACAGCGCGGATCGCGCCCCGACAACAACCTTTGTATGCCCCTCTGCCACGCCGCGCCATGCCGTGCGCCGCTGCGCCGGCGTCAGGTTGGAATGCCACAGCGCCGGGGCGCATCCAAAGCGTTTGCGAAACCGGTCGAGAAAAGCATTGGAAAGCGCAATTTCCGGCAACAGGATCAGCACCTGCTTGTCCTGCCGGATCGCCTCGGCCACAGCCTCGAAGTACACTTCGGTCTTACCCGCCCCTGTCACGCCATCAAGCAGCGCCGTATGATAGCCGCCCTCACGGACATAGTGCTTCATTTCATCGGCAGCGAGCTGCTGGTCTTCAGACAGGCTGACTGCGCTTTCATCCAGCACCGGACGGCGGCAAGGCGCGGCCGAATAAACATCAACAGTTTCCAGCAGATTTTTATCAAGCATGCCCCGCACCACGGCTGCCGAACAAGCCGCCTGATCGGCAATCTCGGCAGCCCGGCGCGGCACACCATCGCTCAGCAGCGCTAAAATCCGCCGCCGCGGCGGCGAGAGACCATTGCGAGTCTTTTCATTCAATTCCACCCCGATACGGTAGGCCGTAATCGGCTTGGGCGGTTCGAGCGCCGCCGGGGTATTGAGCATCATTTTCAGGACAAAGCCGCGCGGCGCGAGATTATAGTGCGCGACCCAATCAACAAATTTACGGTTCACCTCCGGCAAGGGCGGCATATCATAGCGCGCAATGATGGTCTTCAGCTTTTTCGGCGGAACCTGCTCCTCGCTTGCCCCCCAGACAATCCCCGGCACTTCGCGATTGCCGAGCGGCACGGTCACATAATCGCCCGGCGCCAGTTGCATTCCCTCTGGCACGGCATAGCTGTATGCCTTATCAACAGGATACGGCACCAAAACGCTCATTAGAGCGGCAGGCTCGCCTGCAGGCGCATCGCCTGATTTGTTCTCGTCTTCAAAAAGTGCCGGTTGGGTCATCCCCTGATTATTGCGGTAAAGCCGCCCCTCTGCCAGTCCTTTTTCTTGCCTTTTTACCGCCAACCCGGCAAGGTGCCACCATATTTGCATAACAAACAAAACCACCTCACGCTGCGAGGAAGCATCAATATGGACCTGACCACCATTTTCAAGCGCCCGGCGGACACTGTTTCCATACCGCGCAACGTACTGGCGCAAATCGTCGAGCCGTTTTTTAAGTTCAAGGGCTTTCGTCCCGGCGTTAAAACAATTGCCGAAGGTTATGAAGATACCGCGCGCCACCTGTGCGCCGCCTATGCCCGCGAACGCTATCGCGGCACGATGTGCGACAATCTTGATCTTGCCTTGCGCAGCATCGCGCGCACCCTTAACGCCGCGCCAAATGACCAGAACATGATTCCCATTCTGCGCACCGATATAGAAGCGCTGAAAGAAGGACGCGGACAGCTAAAAACCCACCTTCCCTCCTCAACGATCGGCCGCGATAAAATGAAACAGGTCGGCGAAAATCTCGACGCCTTTTTTGCCGACCCCCGCGCCCAGCGTGCCCTGCGAAGATGGTACGATACTTTTCTGCCGCGCCCTTAAATACATGCCCGGAATTCCAGCCGAATGCCCATCAATTGCCCATAGATTTGCCAATTGATTTACCGGTGAATTATGGCATTATGCCCCATAAAAAATAATATAAGCCAAAGGGGAGGCGCTTATGAAGCCGCTATCAATCATATTCAACCGGCCGCACAGGGTCGAGATGACACGTGCCGAACTGGCCACCATCGTAGCCCCGTTTATCAAAGACCATAAAAACGCGTCTAACGCCTCCATTGCCTTTGGCTTCCATGAGACGAAGGAGTGGCTGGATTTTGCCTTCGACAAGGTAACCGACAAAGGCTCTATGTTTTACGGCCTGCGTTATGCGCTATGCGAGATAGCCCACGCCCTGCGCAATGCGCCGGAGAGTTGCGACAAATTTGCGATTAAACGCACCGATCTCGAAGCGCTCAAGGCCGGTACGCCGCAGCTTTTCGAAGCAGCCCGCTATCTCAAAAGCAAGAGCAGCTTGCCTGAAGCACTGTTTTCCGCGACACACGCAAAACATGAAACAGCCAGCCTTATGAAGGCCATGAAATTAAAGGCCGTTTATTTAAACCTGCAAAGCTACTTCGAAGGCAGTCCTATCCGGCAGGCATCCGGACGCGCGCTCGAACGCTATGTCCCGAAAGCCCCTTAAAGCCCCGGCAAAACTTTAAAGAACTGCTGGAAATGCAGCGCAAGGGGCGCTACAAAAGACGTCACGAATATTTTTTAACGCGCTTTTTTGGAGGAGCTTCCAAGATGAAATTCTTTGTCGATACAGCCAACACCGACGACATCCGCGACCTGGAGGCCACCGGCCTGCTGGACGGCGTGACCACCAACCCGTCACTGGTCGCAAAAACCGGCAAGGATTTCATCCCGCTGATCGAGGAAATCTGCGATCTGGTTAGCGGCCCGGTCAGCGCCGAAGTCGCCGCCACCGATTATGAAACCATGATTCAGGAAGGCCGCAAGCTTTCAAAAATCGCGAACAATATCGCCGTCAAAGTGCCGCTGACCCCAGCCGGCCTGAAGGTCTGTAAAGAACTGTCCGATGACGGCGTTATGGTCAACGTAACGCTGTGCTTCAGCCCCGCGCAGGCAATTCTGGCCGCGAAAGCGGGCGCGACTTTCATCTCCCCGTTTGTCGGCCGGCTTGATGACCTGTCACAGGACGGCATGGAGCTGATCAACGACATCGTATCCATCTACGACAACTACCCCGAGTTCGAGACAGAAGTTCTGGTCGCCTCGATTCGTCACCCGATGCATATCGTTGAAAGCGCGCGGCTCGGCGCCCATGTCGTCACCTGCCCGCCGGACGTGATCCGCAAACTCTACAACCACCCGCTAACCGACAAGGGGCTGGCTGCGTTCGTAGAGGACTGGAAAAAGACCGGCCAAAGCATCCTGTAAGCAGCTTTAGCCAGCATCACCATAAGCGGCTATTTAGCATCCGTTCGCTCTGCAACGGCAGGAAAGCAGCACCCCTGATCTTAACTTATGTAAACAAATATCTTGCAAAGCGGCAACGCTTTGCGGCATAAACAGTATGTCCAATATGAAAAGGATATTACAAAGCCATGTTCAGAAAAGCTGTACAAAAGCTAAAAGAATTTTTTAATGATTTTCCTTACGGGCCTTTTATGCCCCGCACAGAGGTAAGAGAAGCGCTCGAGAAAAAGGGTTACACTTTCGAGCGCGTGAACACTTTTAGCGAAGGTGCCATATTTTCCTATGAGGTTTACACTCCTGACGGTGATTGCCTGTCCCACAAAGACGGCACATTAGACGCTTATCTTGAAGACTACGAACAAGCGGAACGAAACTATAAGGCTACGCAGAAAAAGACCAATAATAATAACGGCCCGAAGCCGCCCGCGCCCAAATAGAATTGCGCGGCATGATATTAAAGATCAACAAGAGACGATGAGTTTATGGTTAGGAATACACTCAAGAAGCTAAAAGATTTTTTTAACGAGTTTGGCCACGGGCCGGAATATCCTCACCCTGAGGTACAAAGGGCGCTTGAGAGAAAAGGTTATCGCTTCGAGGAAGAGTTTACACCCTTCCCCCGCTCTACTCCCAATTTCACCACCTTCATATATCGCGGCAGGGATACTCTGGTCACATCGGATGAAGGCATGTACCAAACCTATTTGAAACACTATCATCAAGCGCTGGACGAATACCGTGCCAGACGCGCAGCCGCTGACAATCCACAAAATTTTGGCGGCCCTAAACCGCCCGAGCCAAAGTAAGGTTACAAGCAATAGAGAGCTGCCATGTTTTTATTTAACAACCCGCTTAAGAAAATCTGGAAAGCCCTGCAACAACCACACGACTGGATGAATCCGGCCCCGGAAGTCCAGAAAAAGCTCGAAGAAAAAGGCTACCATTTCGAATTTAACAACCGCTCCTATGGCCATATGATCATGAGAAGCTGCGATGTCACCGCCCCAAACGGCAAAAAGACCGTAAGCTATGGCGGCGCATACGGCCGGGAAACGGAGTGTTACAAGCAAGACTACGAAAAAGCGGTCGAAGAGTGCCGCAACAGCCTGCGTTATTTCTAATAAAAAAGGATAGAACCGATGAAATTGAAACAAAAATTAAAACATCTGTGGGAATATCTCGTTTACAACCCGACCTACCCGCAGCCCGAGATCAAAGAAATGCTGGAGAAAAAGGGTTATAAGTTCGTGGACGTCACCCATGCGGTCTCTGCCTTTGGCGGTGTCACCAACCCATTGGGACAGGTTTTTAACAAGGAAGGCCAGCGCGTCCACTATGACAAGCATGACCCGGAAAGCGAACAATACTGCCGGGACTATGACGAGGCCGAGGCCGCATACCGCGCGCCCAAGCCGTAAACCGTATAAAAAGCCGGAGGGCAGGAATATGTTTATAAGCACACTCTGGAACCGACTGGTCGATTTTTTCGATTTTGACCCGCACGGCGCTTTTTTTCCTGCCCCCGACATACAGAAGAAGCTGGAAGAAAAAGGCTACAGCTTTAAATACGACACGGTGGCCACAACGCAAAATATCGCTGTGCCGCCCTATCAGATCATCTCCCCCGGCGGCAGCCCTATTATGGACCATGACGGCAAAAACGAAGCCACACTGGCGCGCTACCTTTCCGATTACGAGCAGGCCGCGCAGCAATGCAGCGCTAACAAACCGCCGCCGACCATCAAAATGAAAATGTAAGCTGCTTTTGGCAGAGTATTTTATAAAACCCCGTGATCTTTGGGCAGGTCACAGGTAGTATGGTTATGGTATAATTACCTTGCTAAAATTCCCGGAGCCCTTACCACAATGTCAAAGACCATGACCAATTCCGATCTACCGCCCTCCATGACCGCCGAAGATGTTATCACCTGGTTGCGTGACAACCCGAACTTTTTGGACCAGCACCCGGAAGCCTGCGACCTGCTGCAGCCGCCACGCGAACATACCGGCAAAGGGGTTATCGACTTTCAGCAATTCATGGTCCGCCGCCTGCGCGAAGATCGCGACGTTATCATCGAGGAAGCCCGCGAGATCGTCGAAACCAGCCGCGCCAACATGAGCAATCAGGCCCGCATCCACAAGGCCGTCCTGATGCTGCTGGAAGCACGTACTTTCGAGGATTTCATTCACACTGTCATCATGGATTTCGCCGCGATCCTTGATGTCGACATTATTTCTCTGGTCGTTGAAGCCGAAGGTAGCGTTATCCCGCACATCGCCATTTCCGGCGTCCATGCGGTTACGCCCGGATCGATCTCTTTGCTGATGCATGAACAGAACATCATGCTCGAATCCAATATTCGCGGCATCGGCGAGATTTACGGCGGCGGCGCAGGGCTGGTCAATTCGCAATTATTGCTGCGCCTGAACGTCGCCGGCGGCACACCGCCAGCCATGCTGGCATTCGGCAGCCGCGATCCGGAGATGTTTGCGCCGGGTCAGGGAACCGACCTGATTATGTTTCTGGGACGCGTCGTTGAGCGCTGCTTCCTAAAATGGCTGGATCTCCCATAAATCCCGGCATGCTGGAACTATGTGCGGCGGATCTTGCCAAAACGCTGCAGGACTGGACGCGCTATCTGCAACACGAGAAAAACGTCTCGCGCCATACGCTGCGCGCCTATACGGGCGATGTCGCGCAATTCATCAAATTCCTTGCCGAACATTTGGGGCAACCCCCGTCTCTCAATGATTTGTCCGGTGTCGCCTTGCGTGATTTCCGCTCCTGGCTGGCGCGCCGCGCTATGGAAGGCGCCGGCGCCGCATCACGTGCGCGCGCTTTGTCAGGGGTCAAAAACTTTCTGAGCTGGCTCGACAAGCAGGGGATCATGCATAACGCAGCGATCTCCGCCGTGCGCACCCCGAAACAGCCCCACAAACTGCCCCGGCCTCTCTACGAGAAACAAGCGCTTGATGTCGTGCGCGGTATCGGCGATGAAAGCTGGCTCGATAAACGCAATCGCGCGCTTTTCACATTGCTTTATGCCTGCGGCCTGCGGATCGAAGAAGCGCTTAGCCTGACCATACGCGACCTGCCGCGCGACGGTTTCCTGCGCGTCATGGGCAAGGGACGCAAGGAACGGCAAGTGCCGGTTCTGCAAATCGCGGAAGATATGCTGGACATTTACCGCACCGCCTGCCCTTACCCTGAAGAGCCGGGACGCCACCTCTTCCTCGGCTCACGCGGCAAAAAGCTAAATCAGTGCGTTGCCCAAAGGGCCATGCGCGACATTCGCCGTATGCTCGGCCTGCCGGAAACCGCAACGCCGCACGCGCTGCGCCACAGCTTCGCCACCCACCTGCTGCAAAATGGCGCCAATTTACGTGAAATCCAGGAATTGCTCGGCCATGCTTCGCTTAGCACGACCCAGCGCTATACCGAGATTGACGCCAAAGAGCTTATGCGTGTTTATAAAAACGCTCACCCGCGCAACCGCGATTCTTCATAAACCCCAAAATAACCATTACAAAATTCCAGACACCCCCTTGCCGTACCCATAACTTGCGGGTAATGTCTGGCAATAAAAAAATACGGTTATGGGAGCCGCAATGAAAAACATAAAAAAAGGTATTCTCGCACTTTGTTTCGGACTGGCAAGCGCCGGCTATGCTGCCAGTATAAACGGCGACTGCTGCAGCGACCCCCTTAATGCCAGCCCGTCCGATCTCACCTATCGCGCGCTATATACTGCAGATATTAAAATCCCGACCTACAACCAAAGAATGCTGGCAGACGGCCGCATCCAGTTTGACATTCACCGCAACGATTTCAGCGCCCTGAAATTCATGTTCTCGCGCACAATGGCGCTTTACGGCAAGGGCGAGATGCCAAGAAACACCCAGTCTTGCCCCTATATAAAAATGCCGAGCGAGTATATCCAGAAACAATATCTTTCTAGCGGCATCATTCGCGTTACCATGCTCATAAAACCTGAGATTCTGGACATCGTGCAAAAGCGCGGCTGTGTCATCACCGACCGCCCCGCACCGTAATGCCTCCGGCCACAACCTGCGCGTTCAGGTCACGCAACAGCCAATAACCATAAAAACACTTGTATTTTTAAAATAACCGGCATAATATCCTCTGTGTTATGAAAAAAGATACAATATACTCACCGCTGATCGATAACTTACGGCAAACCTTTAAAAACTATGCCGAGAGCAATAGCCGTTACCTGCTGGTCTATTGGCAATGCTGGAGCAAAGACACCGACTATGTAAGTATAAAGCCCGGCGAATGGCCGTGGACGGCGCATGACAGCTATATGCAGCAAGATAACAGCGCCAGCATTCTCGCCATTGCTTTCGATCTCGCCAAGGATTTCGACGAACAAATTCCGGAACATATGCGCGGCTATGAAACACTGGAAAGCTTCGCATTCAAGCCGCTGGTTCATATCCCCGACCGTACCGGCAAGATTCCGGCATTGGAGGAACAGGAAGCAATCAATAAATTATTGCGCCCTGCCCCTGCAAAATTACGGCTGGTAAAATAAACCCCGATTAAATATGGATCGGCCGCTTATCGACCGCAAGCGCCGCCTCTTTTACCGCCTCTTCCAAGGTCGGGTGCGCATGGCAAGTACGCGCGATATCTTCGGCGCTGCCGCCAAATTCCATCGCCATGACCGCTTCGGCAATCAGCGTACCGGCTTCAGGGCCGAGAATATGCACGCCAAGCACACGGTCGGTTTTCGCATCGGCCAGAATTTTGACGAAACCGTCCGTTGAGTTCATCGCCCGCGCGCGGCCATTGGCCGTAAACGGGAACTTGCCGACTTTGTAATCAACGCCTGCTTCTTTCAGCTGCTCTTCGGTCTTGCCGACTTGTGAGGCTTCCGGGTGCGTATAAACGACGCCGGGAATGCAATCATAATCAATATGGCCAGACTGACCTGCCAGCATTTCCGCCAGAACCACGCCTTCATCCTCGGCCTTGTGCGCCAGCATCGGTCCGGCGATGACATCGCCGATCGCATAAATGCCGTCAACCGAAGTCTGGAAGTGACCATCAACTTTAATGCGGCCACGCTCATCCAGATCGACACCGACCTTATCAAGGCCAAGCGCTTCCGTGTAAGGCTTGCGCCCGACAGCAACCAGCAGCACGTCTGTTTCCAGCTCCTCGACATCGCCGCCTTTGGCTGATTCCAGCTTCATTTTTACGCCGGATTTGGTCGCCTTCGCCTCGGTCACTTTGGTGCCGAGCTTGAATTTCATGCCCTGCTTTTTCAGGATGCGCTGCATATCCTTGGATACTTCGCCGTCCATACCCGGCAGGATGCGGTCGAGGAATTCGACCACGGTAACTTCCGCGCCAAGACGGCGCCAGACGCAGCCCATTTCCAGCCCGATATAACCGCCGCCAATAACGACCATCGATTTCGGCACTTTCGGCAAGGCAATCGCGCCGGTCGAGGACACGATTTTATCTTCGTCAATTTCAATCCCGGGCAGGCTGATAACATCAGAACCGGAAGCGATAACGATGTGCTTGGCTTTATATGTCTCTTTACCGACTTTCACCTCGCCCTTGGCGGCAATGCTGCCTGCGCCCTTGAGCCAGTCGATCTTGTTTTTCTTGAACAGGAACTCAACGCCTTTGGTATTGGCGCCAACGACATTGTCCTTGTGCCCCATCATGCCTTTAAGGTCGAGCTTCACATCACCAACCTGAACGCCCATCTCGCCAAGGTGATTGGCTGCTTCGTCATATTTTTCCGATGCCTGCAACAGCGCCTTGGAAGGTATGCAGCCGACATTCAGGCACGTACCGCCAAGCGTGTCTCTTTTTTCAACGCAGGCCGTTTTAAAACCGAGCTGCGCACAGCGAATGGCGCAAACATAGCCGCCGGGGCCGGAACCGATAACAATAACGTCATAAGATTTTTCTGACATAGCAAAGCCTTCCAGTGTTTAGCAATAAAAGCACCGCGACTTTAGTAGAAAGGCGTGTGAGGAACAAGGGGGAATTGGCCGCCCC
>CBDUPU010000005.1:0-24846 GCA_965369185.1 uncultured Rhodospirillales bacterium | reverse complement strand
TTGAATGATCCAATTAGTTAGTCGCCGTTTGTGGCAGATTTATGTCCTGATTGCGCTGATTTTGCGAACAGACTATGCGTCGATACTATGCTTGATTTCTTCCAGCAAATACACGGCCTCCTGACGGTCGCGCCCGGGCGGGGCTTTACCGAGATAGCTCTCCAGTGCGACCATCGCCGCCTGAGGCTGGTTTGTGCGGGCATAGAGAACACCGGCATCAAGCAGCAGGCGATATTCCGCAGGATCAAGCGCGCGCATCGCTTCAACGCTTCGCAAAGCCGCGGGGTAATCCTCGGTTTCAATCTGGCGAAACTTGGTATGATTTTGCAGCCGTACCAGCATTTCACGGTTACCGGCAGGCTCATAATAATCAACCGACAGTTCGGCATGCGGCCCAAGCGCCTTTTTCACGAGCCGCCGCAAATCCGCGGCCTGCAAGAGCGAGCAGCCCTGAAACGGATCAAAAATCACCCGGTGGCCGGCATGATCAAGCCGCACGGCAAAATACCCCGGAATATTCAGCCCGTAGGACTCCCACCCCAATTGCCGCGCGACATGAATATAAAGCAGCGACAAGCTGACCGGACTGCCTTTACGGCGGTCAATTACCTGAATCATATCAGCATTCTGGATATGATCGGGGTCCTCATGGTCGCCTTCATAACCATGTTTGTCCGCGAGAGTATGCTTGAGCGCGGCCAGCTTTGTCTCCGGCGTATCCGCAGCGCCAGCCTCAAGCAGCTCTTTATAGCGCGCGGCAGTTTCACCGGAGAGTTTGCGGAAATGATTTCGATAACGGCCAAGCGTGATACCAGGATGACCTAACGCCGCAAATAATAATGACGCATCACCAATATCAAGCGCATCATCCGCCAGTTGCCCGAGCGCCGTCAGTTCATCCATTACAGATTCTGCTGATTGTCCATCCATAAAACAGCTTTACCAGTCAATCGGCTCTCTGTCCACGCTACCTGTAGAAGTGGAGCCACTGACCCCCGCACCGGTCATTGTTGGCGCTGTATTGGCATTGGCATCACCGACAGCCTGCCCGGCCAGTTTGACGTAGCTGATAACCTGCTGAACGTTCGGGATAGTGCGGGCAAGATCAATAACCTTATTAAGCTCGGTCTGGTTCTGTGCAACGCCCATCAGGTAAATCGTCCCGGCAACCGTATCAATCGAATAATTGATCGACTGTATTTCACGATCAAACGTCATCTGGGTACGTAGCCGCGTTGTAATCCACTGGTCACGGACATAGCCCGGGACGCCTTCGCTCTGCGCGACGCGAATTTCGTTAATCACCTGATGAACGCCCTCGACCTGCCATGCCAGCCGTACGGCCTCCACCCGGTCATCGGGGTCCTGCACAACACCTGTTATCAGCACGCGCCCTTGATTGACGGTCAGGCTAAGCTTGGCAAAAGTCCCCAAATCGTATTTGAACCATTTGTCGCTGATCAGCGCCTTAATCTTAAGGTCGCTCGCCGTATTGGATATGCCGCCTTCTTTGGCCGCCGCAATACCAAGCGCAGCCCCTGCCCCCGCAGCCATGCCGATCGGCGTACAGGAAGACAAAACAAAAAGCGTAAAAACAGATAGTAAAAAGCGTGTCATGAAAAGCGACTCCGAAGGGTTACATATCCGGATTATGCCGAAGGACGCCACGCATTGTCCAGATGCCTCCAGCGGAAAGGCGGCGCGACCGCAATCAGGTCAAACCTTACCGCCATATCCGCCAGCTCGCTATTCTGCGCCAGAAAGTAGGTTGCCGCCCTTGATATACGGGCGCGCATCCGGGGCGTCACCGCACACAGTGCTGTGGATAAGTCCGCGCGCGCCTTCACCTCGACAAAAACGAGCGTATCATTCTTACGGGCGACCAGATCAATCTCCCCTACCGGCGTTTTGTAGCGCGAAGCAATAATGCGGTACCCCCGCAAACGCAGCCCCCAAGCGGCAAATTGCTCACCCAGCATTCCCATCCGGTAAGCCCGCGCCTTATGAATTGCCATGGTCTGTTTCCTTTTTAAAGGCCAGCGCCAGCTCATAAAGCTTCTTCTTTGACTCACCGGTTTCGGCGGCCACCGCGGCAGACGCTTCTTTAAGCCCCATCGTCGCCAGCGCCTGATGCAGCTTATCCTTTAGCGCGCCCTCATCAAAAACTTTCGGGGGCGCCGCGCCGACCACAACAACGATCTCGCCCTTGGGCGCACCGTCTTCTTCATAGAACGCGACAAGATTGGACAGCGTATCGCGGCGCGATTCTTCATACAGCTTGGTCAACTCCCGCACTACAGCCGCAGGACGGTCGCCCCATACCTCCAGCATATCGGCCAGAGAATCAGCAAGACGCGGGCCTGATTCAAACAAAATCAGCGTGCCGGGCACATTTTCCCATTCGCGCATGACCTTGCGGCGCCCTTCACTTTTTGGCGGCAGAAAACCGAGGAATGAAAATTTGTCGCTCGGAATAGCAGAAAGCTGTAGCGCGGCCAGCGGCGCATTCGCACCCGGTAAAGTGGTTACATATATACCAAGATCAAGGCAATCACGTACCAGCTTGTAACCGGGGTCGGAGATAAGCGGCATTCCGGCATCACTGACCAGCGCCACCCGGCCGCCATTACTAAGCGTTTCCAAAATCGAGCTGCGCTGCCGCCCCGCATTATGATCATTATAGGAAATCATCTTTTTCTCGATCTCGAACGCCTTCAGCAGCTTGCCGGTAACGCGGGTATCCTCGCAAACGATCAAATCGACAGAAGCCAGCGCATCAAGCGCGCGCAGCGTGATGTCCCGCAGATTCCCGATTGGAGTCGCGACGAGATAAAGACCGGGGAGCAAGCTAACCGTTTCGAAGTTTTTCATGCTTCCTGCATAGGACGTTCTATGGTACGAATGCAAGCTATGATGAAAAGAATTATGATCTTCGCCCTCTTGCTTAGCCTTTGCGCGTGCGGTGCGTCCAGCCGCACCCCCTGGGAACGTTCGACCCATAGCGGACAAGCACAGCGCGCACCAAGCAGCCTAACGGCGCAAGCCCAAAAAGCAGCCACGGACGGCGATCAAGGCACGGTTTACATGCCTTATACCCCGGGAAAATCCAATGCCGAACTTGGCACCTATGAGGAAAACGCAGCAGCAGATCAGACTGATCCCTATGGTCGTTACCAGTCACCGGATAGAACGTCCGATTTCGACGTAACCATCGGACAGGCCGGAGCAGGCAGCGACCGCATCACAAGCCAGCAAGAAGAAGTGCTGGCAGCGCCCAGCCTGCCGCCAGTAAAAGTCGCCCTGCTTCTGCCGCTCAGCGGTGAGCATGCAGACCTTGGTCAAGCCATGTTACAGGCCGCACAGCTCGCCCTTTTCGACATGGGGTATAATGCGTTCGAATTAATGCCCCGCGATACGGCCGGCATGCCACAAGACGCAGCGCAGGCAGCCCAGTCTGCCATCAATGATGGCGCCCAGCTGATCCTTGGCCCGCTCTTTTCAAGCTCGGTACGCGCCGTCAAGCCGGTTGCCAGCCGCTACAACATGAACATGATCACCTTCTCGACTGACTGGTCGCTGGCCGGGAATAATGTTTATGTCATGGGCTTCCTGCCATTTGCGCAGGTGCAGCGCGTCTCGGAATACGCTGCGGCTAACGGCTTTACTGATATCGGCATCCTTGCCCCGAATACGGATTACGGCAACGCGGTGATTGCTGCCTATAACTCTCTCGCCTATCGCACCGGCCTGAAAACTGCCAACGTTGTGCGCTTCTCCGCAGAAGAAAGCGACAGCTCGACCGTTCTTCGTAGCTTTACGCAGTATGATGAGCGGGTGCAGGCACTGGACGAATATAAAGCCGCGCTGGAAGACCGCCTGAAATTCAATCCCAACGATGCAGAGGCTCAAGCTGAACTGACAAAACTGGGCGCTGTAGACACTTGGGGCGAACTGCCTTTTCAGGCAGTTCTGATGCCGATCGGTGGTGATCAGGCACGCTCTGTCGCCAACCTGCTCAGCTTCTACGATCTTGGCCCCAAACAGGTAAAACGCCTCGGCACAGGGCTTTGGGACGATCCCGGCCTCGCCACAGAGCCCGCACTTGACGGCGCCTGGTTCGCCGCTCCGTCACCGGATCTGCGCAAGGACTTTGAAAGTCGTTACCGTGATTTATTTGGGTCACGCCCACCGCGCCTATCCAGCCTTGCTTACGATGCGACCGCCCTTGCTGCCGTTCTGGCCAAGAAAAGCTACTATGAAACCGGCCGCCCGTCATTTGACCGCGACGCGCTGGCCAACCCGAACGGTTTTGCAGGCATTGACGGCATTTTCCGCTTCCGTCCTGACGGCCTGATCGAGCGCGGCCTTGCCGTACTGGAATATAATAACGGCAACATCAAGGTCATCGACCCTGCACCGAATACCTTCCAGTCTCTCGGTTATTAAATGCTTACATGAACAACAAAAATAGCGGCGAGTGTCCTGCGCCGCTATACGTGCCGTACTTTTCTAAGTGCTTATTCGCCGGAGCGCGCAGCTTCCTTGGAACGAATATCCTCGAACTTTACAGTCTTCGGAATCTCGCCGAACTCACGATCAAGATGACGGCGCATCGCCTCGAAAATCTTCTGTGGTACATTGACATCGCAAGCCTGTTCCAGCCCCTTGAAACCGGGGAATGTATTGGCTTCGCAAATAGTATAGCCTTTATCAGTAAAGAGCAGATCAATCCCGGCCACCTGAATATCCAGCAGCTCCGCGGTTCGGACCGCCATATCGATGGCTTCTTGGTCCGGCACAAATTCGAGAACCGAACCGCCAGTGCTGAAATTGGCTTTAAAGCCGCCATCACGGGCGCGACGCTCCATCGCAGCAATAACCTCACCATCAACAACGAACAGCCGCAAATCACGGCCCTTACTGTTGGCAATAAATTTCTGGAAGATAAGCTGGATATTCGGATTTGTTTCCCCGATCAACTCCATCAAATCATTAAAAGCCGGGGCGTTTTCAATCAAGAACACGCCGCTGCCATTTGACCCCAACAGAGTCTTTACCACGACCGGAAAACCAATCGTGCGTTCAATCAGGTCAATATCTACAGGGAATTTCGCCAGCATCGTCGTCGGCGTCGGCATACCGCTCTCGGCCATGACCTGATGCGTGTGCAACTTGTCGGCAACCGTCTCGATCGTCGCCGCCTTGTTGAAAATTTTTACGCCCAGCCGTTCAAGCTGGCGCACAATCGACAGGGAGAAATAGCTGCGATCACCATGGTGCAGATAAGGGAAGCAAAAGTCCGGCAAAGGCACCAACTCGCCGTCAATTAGAATAGAATCGCGATCTTCTTCCGTTACCAGAAGATCGAATTGCGACGGGCGAAACACTTTCAGGTTAATGCCCATCTTTGGCGCTTCGGCGATAAAGCGGCGCACTTCAAACGCCAGGTCCGCCGTCGATTCAATATCTTCGCCGTATAAAATCCATACTTCCATTTTCACTCACTATACCGTCGCCATTATTATGTCGTCGTTATTATATCATCGTTAATGCGACGTTTTATATCAGCATTTATTGATACAATAAATGCTATTCAGTTTAAAGCCTTGTCCCTCAGGCATAATATTAGCACAAAATCTACTAGAACCAGTAGAGTTTGGCAACTTTACAGCTAGGCAGCTTATCAGAATCCTGCTAGATCAAAACCGTGCAAAAGCAGTGGTTTCGATATTACCTGAATCTGGCTCTTATGCTGGCGATTGCGTTCGTTGGCGTATCACCGGCCTGCGCCTTTATTTCAGGCAAAACCAATCTGATCGAAATCTGCACGACGGACGGCGTGAAAACAATTCCTGTCACACCAGACCAGTCCCCGGCACAACAGCATGACCACGACCATAGCGCTAGTCATTCGCCATGCCTGTTCTGCTTTGCTGTCGCCAAGACCAAGGCCGCCGGCACGTCCGGCGCCCCCCGAATAACCGCAGAAAAAAACAGCGAACCGCAGTACTTTTTTTCCAATGCCGCGCTAAACGCACGGCAAATTGCCGCCTCATACAATCCGCGTGGCCCGCCATCAGTCTCCTGAAAACACAAAAAACGACAATTACTTTTTTTACTTAGGAGACTCTAAAATGAAACGTTACCACACTCTGGCGCTGGCACTTGCCATCGCCCTCACCCCGTTGTCCGCCCCGCAATCGCAGGCACACGAAAACGACCCGGCAACCGCGACGCGCCCCGCCTCGACCGCCGCCAGCCACGCCCCGATCGGCGTGATGGGCGACCACATGCACAAAACCGGCGAATGGATGTTGTCCTACCGCTATATGCATATGGACATGGACGGCAACCGCCGCGGCACCGACAGCGTCGATCCGGACACAATCGCAACGACCCTCGTCAACCCGTTTGCGCCCCCGGCGACAACGCGCGTTGTACCGACCTCCATGACCATGGACATGCATATGCTCGGCGCGATGTATGCGCCGACCGACTGGCTTACGCTCATGCTGATGGGTATGTGGCAGGAAAAGGAAATGGACCACATCACCTATGCCGGCATGGCAGGAACCACGGTGCGCGGCACATTTACCACCAACTCATCCGGCTGGGGCGATACAAGCCTGTCCGGGCTGTTCAGGCTTTATAATGAAGCGCATCACAAAGTGCATCTCAATCTCGGCCTGCGCGCACCGACCGGCTCGATCAAAAAAAGCGACCAGGTGCTGGCACCAACCGGCGCGACCCCTGTCCTGCGCATGCCCTACGCAATGCAGCTCGGCACCGGTACTTACGACTTGCTGCCCGGCATTACCTATAATGGCACGGATGGTGGCAAATGGCGCTGGGGCGCACAATATAGCGCCGAAGTCCCGCTCGAAGATGAAAACGATCAGGGCTACCGCTGGGACGACAAACACATGCTGACCGGCTGGGCAATCTATGGCTGGCAGGATTGGGTCAGCACCTCTCTGCGACTGAGCGCCAAGACACAAGGTGGCATTCACGGCCGCGACACGAACATTGCAGCACCGGTACAAAGCGCCAACCCGGACAATTATGGCGGCGACGTTATAGAAACCGGCCTCGGCGTAAACTTCCTGATCCCGAATGGCCCGCTTGCCGGCCACCGGTTCGCGATCGAAGCAAACCTGCCGCTTTACCGCGACCTGAACGGCACACAGCTTGAAACCGACTGGTCGCTGACAGCCGGCTGGCAATATGCGTTCTAGTCCTTTCAGAGCATAAGCAGATACAATAAAACCGGCACGGTTCATCCTGCCGGTTTTTTTTCTATACCCAAATAGGGTTTTCTAAGTCAGAGGCCGCAGAACATTTACGACCTGACACTTCTTGTTTTTTGACTTTTCCTCTGGAGGATGATGGATCTCCGCAGTACCGTCTTCACGGATATGGGCATGACAGTCCTTGCGCTTGGAGCAATCTTCATCTTTTTTGGCGACTTTGGTAAATTCATGTTTCAGGCAGACTGGCGCTCGGTGCGTGTGCCCGTCATCACAGTTTTCATGAAACGTATCCCCCTCCAGATACACAACACGCTTTCTGGCTTCATCAAAAAAAGCCTTGTGGCTGCATATCAGACTATGCTTGTGGGGGTGATCGCGGACGATCGTTTCAGGCTTGCACGTATTGCGCACACCATTCCCAGACATATATGTTCAACCTTCCCTGTTCTTCTCGCCTGACGGTGTCATTAACTGCAAAGTCATCACTGAAGAACTTATATTAGTTGATTAGAGTATAAGCGATTCGTTTTCTCCGCCAACTTGAAACAATAAAAACAACCCCTCTACGCTTGATTTCCTGTGCAAAACTATTTAAATAATCCCGGCGCTTGATTACGTCTATTAAAGATGTTAAAAACAGATCGTTTCGTATTTAAGTTATTAGTGAGGTAATTTTTATGTCCATGTCGGCAGAGGCAAGCACGTCTCAGGAAGAAGAAGAAAGAATTTTCCAAGCGGGTCGCCCCCGCAGCGAGAAATCCCGCAAGGCCATCCTTGACGCGACAAGAAGATTGCTGACGCACATGCCGCTTGCCGAGCTTTCCATCGAAGCCATCGCCAAAAAAGCCGGCGTCGGCAAGACCACCATTTACCGCTGGTGGCCTAGCAAAGCCGCCGTTGCCATGGAAGCATTCCTCGAACAGCCCGGCGTCCAGAACATTATCCCGACGACGGCCAGCTGCAATGACGCAATCAAAAAGCAGCTTGAAAGCCTGATCCGCCAGCTGCGCGGCCAGAACGGCCGGATCATCGCCGGCATCATCGCCGAAAGCCAAGGCAACCCGGAAGTGCTTGACCTTCTCTATGAAAAATTTCTGAAAGACCGCATCGGCCCGCTTTACGAGAAAATCGAAGAAGGCAAGGCCAACGGCGAGTTCAACCCGACCATCAATACCGAGATTGCTCTCGATATGCTGGTTGGCCCGCTGTTCCTGCGCGTCCTGTCAGGCGAACACGGCATCGATAATAACTTTGCCGAAAACTACCCGCCGCAGGCATTGCTCGCCCTGCGCCCGCAATAAGAATTTAATTATTGAGACCATTTTTGCCCCGGCAAGCGCAATAGGCGTTTTAGCCGGGGCAATTATTTTCAGACCAGAGTTTTTACCAGCTTCCGCTATTTTCCATGCTGGCCCACGGCTCGGCCGGTGGCAGCGTTTCGCCTTTTTGTAAAAGCTCTATCGATATCCCGTCCGGCGACCTTATAAAAGCCATATAACCGTCACGCGGCGGACGGTTAATCGTCACACCTTGATCCATCAGCTTCTGGCACGTTTCGTAAATATTATCGACACGATAGGCAAGATGCCCGAAATTGCGCCCACCCGTATACTCCTCCGGGTCCCAGTTATAGGTCAGCTCCAATGTCGGCGTCATACTTGTAACTGTACTACCAGTTCCCGCTCGCGCAGCATCGCCGTCAGCTGCGAGAAAGATCAGGGTAAAGCGCCCCTGCTCATTATCCTTGCGACGAAGCTCTACCATTCCGAGCTTGTTACAATAAAAGTCAAGCGATGCCTCAAGATCACGAACCCGCACCATCGTATGAAGATATTCCACAGCTCCACTCCTTATTATCAAACAGTTATTCCCATGGCCGCTTTTATGACCTAATCTGTCACCATGCTAGAGTCAATCGATCTATCCGCGTTGCTGGAAAGCGCCACTTCCCTCGTCCGGAATAATATCCTGTCGGTCGGGTTTGCACTGCAACTGGCCATGGTCGGCATTGCCCTGCTCGCCGGTGCCATAGTCCGCAAACGGCTGCTGCCCAAAATACAAGCCTCCATCGATAAGGTCAGCGTGCATTACCGCACCAAGCGGGCAATGATGAATGTCGCCCGCCTGATCATGCAGATCGTTGCCGTTACCATCCTCGCGATCGGAACGCGCATCACTACGGCGGCTACGGACGGCAAGTGGGATGTTGGCTTTGCCCAAGCGGCCACCGCACTGCTTGCCGCCTGGATCGTCATCCGCCTCGTCCTGCAATTTATCGAAAATGCCGCCATCCGTAACCTGTTCGCGATGACGATCTGGGGCATTGCCGCCCTGCGCATCCTGGGCGTGCTTGATGAAACAACCGCGGCGCTTGATGATCTTGCCTTTAAGATTGGTGACTTCCACCTCTCTGCCTTAACGGTAATCAAGGGCCTGATCGCCCTGTTCGTCCTGCTTTATGCCGCGCTGTTCCTGTCAGGATTTCTGGAACGCAAAGTCCAGAGCGCGACCAGCTTGACAATCTCCTCGCGCGTTCTGATCAGCAAGGTCATTCGCGTGACACTGGTGACCTGTGCGCTGTTAATTGGCGTGACCAGCGCCGGGATCGACTTGTCACTATTTGCCGTCTTCTCCGGTGCCCTTGGTCTTGGTGTCGGTTTTGGTCTGCAAAAAGGCATTTCCAACCTGTTCTCCGGCATGATGCTACTTATGGATAAATCGATCAAGCCGGGCGATGTCATCGAGCTTCCCGGCATCAGCGGCGGCGATGGTACGTTTGGCTGGGTCGAACATATGGGCGCGCGCTATACCGAGATCATCACCCGCGACAACAAATCCTACCTCATCCCGAACGAAGACTTTATCACCAAGCAAGTGGTTAACTGGTCGCACGGCAGCACGCTGATCCGGGTCGAGGTCAAATTCGGTGTTTCCTATCGCGAGGACCCGCATAAGGTCAAGGCCCTCGCCGAGGAAGCTGCCCAAAATGCCGACCCGCGCGTGTGCGCCGATCAGGCCCCTGTCTGCCACCTGACAGAATTTGGCGAAAGCTCGCTGAATTTCAAATTACGCTTCTGGATCAGGGATGCAGAAAAAGGCATGACCAATATCCGCGGTACCGTCATGCTCGCCCTGTGGGACGCATTTAAAGAAAACGACATCAACATTCCCTACCCGCACCGCGAAGTCTATATCCACGAAACCGGCAACGAGAAAAAAAGCGCTTAGCCCCGCACAATAAAAAAGCGCCCGTCAACGGGGCGCCTTTTCTGATCAAGAATACTTTTAAAATTTTTATGCCGCAGCAGCCATCTGGCCGCCCATCGCGCTTTCACCGTCAAGCACAGCCGACACCGCTTGTACGACAGCCCCAATCCGTACGGCTGTCTGGATCTGCTCTCGGGTAACACCTTCAGCCTTCAGCTTGCCTTCATGCGATTTGACACAAAACTGGCAGCCGTTAATCGCGGAAACCGCCAGCGACCATAATTCGAAGTCGGCACTCTCAACACCCGGGTTGGCGATAATATTCATCCGCAGCTTTGCCGGCCGGGTACGATAATCATCGCCCATCATGCCGGTAAATTTATAATACACATTATTCATCGCCATAATCGCCGCGGCGGCCTTGGCTGCCTCCTGCGCTTCGGCGGACAAATGCTCTGCCGCTTCGCTTTGGATTTCACGAATCACAGTTTCATTCCGCCCTGCCAGCGCAGTCGCCAGGAATGTCCCCCAAAGCTGCTGCTCGCTCAGCGTTTCCTCACGCGCCAGACTGGAAAGATTTAACTTCAGGTCTTTCGCATATTCCGGCAATTTATCTTTTAAAACGTCAATAGCCATTACGCTCACTCCTTACGTATAATTAGCAAGTTGATTATTCTCGGGTGATGTTTGCTGGATGGCGGCAGGCAGATGGTCAACGGCGCGCAGCCATGAACCATCCACCATATACCAATAACCTTAAGCGGCTTTCTTGGTTTTGTCCGCTTCGGATTTAAGGTCGATCGTGTCGCCGCCAACCGGACGGTTGCACGGGCACAGCTCGTCAGTTTGCAGAGCATCAACGATGCGCAGTACTTCTTTCGGGTTACGGCCGACACTCAATGCGTTAACCGAAACGTGCTGGATAATGTTGTGCGGATCGACAACATAGGTCGCGCGATAAGCAACGCCGCTATCTTCACGGATACCAAGACCATCGATCAGCTCGCCGGTCGTGTCGGCAAACATCCACATATCAAGGTTGTTCAGTTCCGGGTGCTCACGGCGCCATGCCAGCTTGCAGAACTCGTTGTCGGTGCTACCGCCGAGCAGGACAGTGTCGCGATCTTCAAACTCGCCTTTCAACTTGGAAAACTCGACGATTTCTGTCGGGCAGATGAACGTGAAATCTTTCGGATAAAAGAAGAAAACCTTCCACTTACCCTCAAAGCTCTCTTCCGTGATTGCTTCAAAAGCGGATTCGCCGTTTTCTTCGTGCGCCATGAATTTGGGCTTAACGCCCATAATGGTAAATTCTGGCATCTGATCACCAATACCGAGCATGGTCTATCTCCTTGTGCTGTTGGTTGTGAATTGATTGTTTAACAGTGTGTTGAAGATGGACGTTTTCGAGACAAAAATCCAACAGGAAATTCCTTTACTTCATATCGATAAAATCAATATCATAAAACAAACAACAGTGATTTTATAAATAATGGAATATCTTCCGACCATCAGACAGTTGCAGTACTTGCTCGCCCTTGCCGAACACGGTTCTTTCAGCAAGGCTGCCGACCATTGCCACGTCACACAATCCACCCTAAGCGCCGGCATTAAAGAGCTGGAAAATTTACTCGGCCACGATGTTGTGGACCGCAGCCGCCGCAATGTCCTGCTGTCTCCACTCGGTCACGCTATTCTCGATGACGCCCGCGCCATCATCGCACGTTCCGCCGACATTACCGCCCGCGCCCGCGCTCTGGGGCAGCCCTTATCCGGGCCGGTGCGCATGGGCATTATCCCGACCATCGCGCCCTACCTGCTGCCGGAAATCCTGCCGCAGTTAAAGGAGCAGTATGAATCGCTTGAACTCCAAATCACCGAAGATTTAAGCGGCCGCATAACCGAACAGCTAAAAGCCGGCAGCCTTGATCTGATCCTGCTCGCCTTTCCTTATGACACGCCCGGCATGACACAAACTCTGTTATTCGACGAACCTTTCTACCTTGCCTGCCCCAAGGGCGACTGGCCCGGCAAAGTGCCCGTCGCCATGGACGACCTGCAAGGCCATGAGCTGCTTTTGCTCGAAGAAGGCCACTGCCTGCGCGATCACGCTCTGGCTGCCTGCCGCTTTCAGCCGCGCACAGGGCGGGAAACCTTTAACGCAACATCTTTGCCGACCTTGATCCAGTTCGTCCAGCACGGGTACGGCATGACCCTGCTGCCGGAAATGGCCGTGCAGCCCGGCAGCCTGCCGGAAAATCTTGATATCCTGCCCTTTGGCGCCCCCGCACCGACACGCCGCATCGGCATGGCATGGCGCGAAAAACATCCGCAGGAAAAGGATTTTCAAATGCTCGCAGAAGCAATCAAGGCCGCGCACCGCAAATAAGTCAGGCCCCGCCTGTGATGCTTGCATTTTAACCGCGATTTACCCTATATATTCCCTATGAATTGGAAAGTTGCCGCTCTTTATTATTTTACGTCACTCGATGACCTGCCGAAACGTCAGGCCGCGACCAAGGCAATCTGCCTTGAGCACGGCATTTGCGGCACGCTTTTGCTTGCTCCCGAAGGCATTAACGGCACCATCGCCGGCACCCCCGAAGCGCTCGACACCGTCATGGAATATCTTGACCGCGAATTCAACGTCATGAACGGCGAAGTCAAATTCTCTGCGGCCAGCGAAAAACCGTTCACGCGCTTGAAGGTGCGCCTCAAAAAAGAAATCGTAACATTGCGCGCCCCCGAAGCCGACCCGAACAAGCAAGTCGGCACCTATGTCGAGCCGGAGAACTGGAACGAACTGATCAATGATCCGGACATGATCGTTCTGGACACCCGTAATATTTATGAAACCAAAATCGGCATGTTCAAAGGCGCGCTCGACCCGAACACGGCGACCTTTACCGAATTCAAGGATTACGTCGCCAAGAACCTCGATCCCGCCAAGAACAAAAAAGTCGCCATGTACTGCACCGGCGGCATACGCTGCGAGAAAGCTTCCAGCTATATGAAGGCGCATGGTTTTGAAGAGGTTTACCACCTCAAAGGCGGCATCCTGAAATATCTGGAAACCATCCCTGCCGACGAAAGCCAATGGGAGGGCAGCTGCTTTGTTTTCGACAAGCGCGTTGCCATCGACCACGGTCTGCAGGAAAGTGACCACAAACTGTGCTTTGGCTGCCGCGAACCGCTGGAACCGGAAGATTTAAAACACGCGGCTTATGAACCCGGCGTATCCTGCCCGCATTGCATTGATACGCTGACCGAAGAACGCGCCGAGCGTCTGCGCACACGCCAGCAGCAGATCAATGCCGCCAAAGCCCGCAAAGGCTCCGGCGAAAACACTTCCCATGAAAGCTACCAGTAAACATTTGCGCATTACCGGACGGGTGCAGGGCGTTGGCTATCGCGCCTGGTTCGAACGGCAAGCCCGCTTGCTCGGGCTCGGCGGATGGGTACGAAACCGCACAGACGGCAGCGTCGAAGCCGTCATACACGGTGCGCCGGAACAGATCAATCGCATGATCAAAGATGCCGAAACCGGCCCGTCTTTTGCCGACGTCAAGAATATTGAAGAAACCGACACCGCCTATAACGGCCAGATGCGGTTTGAAGTCCATCCCACCGCTTAAAAATGCCTGTATCGTCGCTCCCAAACATCGGGGGCATTGAAAATGACCGCCATTTTTGCGTAACCTTCATCCATGACAAATTTACATTTAAAAGACCGCCCTGTTCTTTATTCTTTTCGCCGCTGCCCCTATGCCATGCGGGCGCGGATGGGGCTATATCAATCCGGTATCAATGTCACGCTGCGCGAAATCGTGCTGAGGGATAAACCTGCCTCGATGCTCGAAGCATCGCCCAAAGGCACTGTGCCTGTTCTGGTTCTGGCCGACGGCAAGGTAATTGATGAAAGCCTTGATATCATGCGCTGGGCGCTAGGCGAAAACGACCCTGACGGATGGCTGTGCGCAGATCCGCAACAAACACAGCAATTAATCGCCCATAATGACGGCCCGTTCAAAAAAGCGCTGGATCGCTACAAATATCCTTCGCGCTACCCGGACGAAGATTGCTCCGGCGCGCGCGCAACCTGTGAAAAAACTTTCATTGAGTTAAATACAAGGCTGCAGTCTTACTCATACCTGCTTGGCGACCGTCCGACACTGACAGATATAGCTATTTTCCCGTTTATTCGCCAATGCGCATCGGTTGATAAAGACTGGTTTGCCGCGCTGCCCCTGCCGCAATTGCAAGAGTGGCTGGAGCGCCACTTGCAAAGCGAGCTTTTTAAGGAAATCATGCCCAAATTCCCGGTCTGGAAACCTGAAGACGAGCCTGTTTTTTTCGGCCGCCAAAGCGCCTAAAGCTCTTCGCTCTCCAGAAACAAATTCCACATATCCATTTCCTGCGCCGGTTCTTCCTCCATCCCGGAAAACAGCCGATCGAGAAAAGCGTCAATGTCCTCGCCCGCTGCCGGGGCTGCACCGCCGTTATTTTTCACCGCTTGCGAAGAATTTTGCGCCATCGCCAGAAGGCCGATTATTTCCTGCTCGGCGACATCTTCTTCAACCAAAGTCCCCAGTTCGGCAAGGAAAGAATCAATGTCTGACGTCGCAGTTTTTGTCTCCGTAACGGCCGGCCCAAACGCAGCATTCTGCGCAACTGCCACCGTAACACCTTTATCCAGATGGCTTTCATTCTGGCCACGACCGGCCAGACCGACCGCCACAAACACGACCAGCGCACAGGCAATCGCCCCGCCCCAATAAGGCAGCGCCCGCATATTGATAAACGGCAAGCCTTTTTCTGTCGTTGCGGCAGCGATCACCTCTTCCGGTACCGTCACTGCTTCTGGCCGCGCTTCTTCGCCGCCGATCCGCGCCATAATATTATCCAGCAGCGCCGGATCTGCTGCACCGGCATCAAACAGGTCAAGCGCATCATCCAGCGCTTCGGCTTCCTTGTACAGCGCCCGCGCTTCTGCATTCTCACGGATCAGCGCCTTGACCGCATCGATATCAGCACCATCCCAGCGGCCAATATCAGCCCCGTAAAGCGCCAGCATGTTTTTGAATTGTGTTATCTTCATCTCATAACACTCCCTTATACTTCTTCAGCTCCGCCTGCAGGGCCTTACGCGCCCTTACCAAAAGCCCCTCAACACCTTTGACACTCGTCCCCATAACATCCGCAGCTTCAGCATTGCTGAGCCCCTGATAATGACATAGAACAAGCGCCGCGCGCTGACGTTCCGGCAATGTTTGCAAGGCGGCTTTTACAATTGCGCCGGTCTGTCTGTCCTGCACCTGCTGGTCAGCCGCCGCATTCTGATCAACCTGATCATCGGCAAGTTCAGACGCCTGTGGTCCGGTCCTGCGTTTTTGGTCAATACACAGATTATAAGTAAGGCGATAAAGCCACGTACTGACCGCAGCGCCGGTTCCTTCTTTCCACAGATGCGCCTTGCTCCAGACCCGCAATAACGCTTCCTGCACGATTTCCTCGGCATCGGCTTTTTGCGGATACATGCGATACGCAACGGAATAAAACAAATTCATATAACGTTCAGCCAATAGCCGAAACGCTGCCCGGTCACCCTTGGCAATATCAGCCATCAAAGCTTCGTCGCTTATATCGTCATCGGCGATCAAGGCCGTTTCCGCTTTCATTCAAGCCGCCTTAATTTCATTATTCGCTGCACGCATCACTGACAAAATCACAGGCTTTCACCCGCCCTTCATCACAATGCTCGGCCGCCTGATCACAAAATGCATCGCGCTCTTCCGGCGAAGCCTCTTCCCAGCGCTTCTGAAATTCTTTACGGAACGATTCTCCATGCTCTTTTCGGTTTTCATGGTACTGACGGCGCAATTCATCCATCCGTGCCTTTCGCTCTTCCGGCGGCAATGCCTCAAGCTCCGCACGTATTTTTTCACGCTTAATACGCATTTCCTCTACCCGTTGCCGCGCCTCTTCCTGCTGCTCGGGCGGTAACTGCTCGATACGTTCCATCATGCGTTTGTGGTGCGCGTCCCATCTTTCTTTTTTTGCACCCTTATCTTTCTCGGCCCGGTCCTTGCGCGCCTCCTTTCCGTGGTGCGGCTTGCCCCTATGCTCTCCCTGCGAATCACCGACCAGCAGTAGCGCTGGCGCGGATGCGAAAGCACCGTCAGCGGCCAAGCCATAAGAAGCATCTATGACCGCCGCCTTAGCACCCGGCACATAAGATCCCGAACAAATCAGCCCCATTGCCAAAATAAACATCCGCATATTCTTCATACCTTGCTTCCTTGTAATCTCCTGCCTGTGGGCGTGAAAAGCGCCGAGACACTCTGTCATTTCCCGGCGCTTTATCTTGCGGGTCCGGTTATTATCACCATCGCCCATCCCTTATGTTATTCTGCCCGGTCTTTCATCCTGCTGCGATGTTCTTCCCGTTTCGCCTTACGTTCTTCCTCTGACAAAAAGCCGTCTTTATTCGTATCCATTTCATCGAATTTGGCGGCATGAGCAGCCAGAAATTCGTCTTTGCTGATTTTGCCGTCCTTATTGGCATCGACTTTTTCCATTATATGATCTTTGTACCGCCCATGCCGGGAAGAATCATCCTTCGCCATAGCCTCTGAAGGAAGAATCAAAGCCGCGACAGCAGCAGCCAATAGCCATTTGTTATTCATTATGTAGTCCTTTCATTTTCACTTTGATTACCTGACTTATGAACGGTTATACGTTCGCAGCGTGCTTACCCTTCGAAAAAAAAAACAGCCCGTCCATATTGCCATACCGCGAGCTCTTGGCAATGATGGTAATCAGCAAGGGAGAAAATAATGTCATCGACACAAAGCGCACGCGGCAAAAGCCTGTCAGAATCCACCCAGTTTATGCTCTCACAGCACCTCTGGTTTCGTATCCTTATCGGCATGGCGTGCGGCATAGCCGCCGGACTTCTACTATCCCCCGATGGTATGGCGCTCGTTTCCAAAGATCTGGCCTTTGAACTCGGCGACTGGCTAAAACTGCCGGGCGTGATTTTCCTTGGCCTGATCCAGATGGTTATTATCCCGCTATTGATCACCTCAATCATCCTCGGCATCGCCGAAAGCGGCAATATGGAGATGGTCAAACGGATAGGGTTTCGGATCGTCCCTTACTTTATCATGACAACCATCATCGCCATTACAATTGGCATGATCATGGTCAATTTTACCCAGCCTGGTGCTGTTATCGACCGTGAAATGCTTGAAACGGCAATGGCTTCCGGCGCGGCGGCAGGGCAAATACCGTCACAAACTTTTAGCGACCTGACTATCCCCGAACGTATCGCTAATCTGGTTCCCACGAACCCTGCCCGCGCCCAGCTTGAACGCGATATGCTGCAGGTCGTGATTGTCGCAATTCTTATTGGTATCGCCTTGCTGAGCATATCCCCGGCAACCGGCAAACCGTTTAAGGATTTATGCGTCGCCGGTCAGGTTCTATCGATGAAAGTTATCAGCTGGGCAATGGCGATCGCGCCCTACGCTGTTTTTGGCTTGTTATGCAATATTACGATACGTATCGGCATCGATGCCTTGTTTAGCGTAGGCCTTTACATGGTAACGGTTCTGGCCGCACTCGCTCTGATGCTGCTGGTTTACCTGCTGATCGTGAAGTTTTTAACCGATTTTACCGTACCGCAATTCATCAAGGGAATTCGCGAAGCCCAGCTAATCGCTTTTTCGACCTCTAGTTCGGCCGCAACCATGCCGATCTCCATTCAGGCAGCAGAGGAAAAGCTCGGTATCCGCCCTGAAGTCAGCCGCTTTGTCATTCCGCTTGGCGCAACAATCAACATGGACGGCACCGCACTGTATCAGGCCGTGGCTGCGCTATTCCTCTGTCAGGTCTTTGGTATTGATCTCAGCTTTGGCCAGATGGCCCTGCTGATGATGACAACGGTCGGCGCTTCAATCGGCACCCCTGCCACCCCGGGCGTCGGCATTGTTGTGCTGGCCACCATACTGGTCGGCATCGGCGTTCCTGCCGAGGGCATCGCGCTTATTATCGGCGTTGATCGGCTGCTGGACATGTGCCGGACAACCGTAAACGTCACCGGCGACCTGACGGCGACGACGGTCATGCAAAAATGGATAAGTAAGGATTAAGCCTTAAAGCGGCGCGATATCAAAAACGACGCGGTTACCTTGCGGACCGCCCGGCTGCAACGCCTGCGCCCACAGAACACGGACCGGCTGACGCAGTTGCATGATCACCTTCTGACCGCCGGCACCATCAGAAACGGCATTATAAGACGCAACGATCGGCGAAGTATCGACGGTCATTTGAGTTGCACCGCGCCACGCTGCATTGGGCAGCGAAATCGTCAGCAACATGTCGCGATTATCAACATCGTAGCTAAAAGAGACCTGCTCGCTGGTATCCAGCACCAGGCGGGTTTTATCAGTATGTTCACCAAACCGGACATTCGTAACAGCCGCCGAAGACCCGCCATAGCTCGCCTGCTGTAACGCGGCATTAGGCTGGGAAGGAGGTTGATTCTGTTGTGGCTGCGCCTGAACCGGGGAATTTACCTGCTGCTGCGGCATCCGGGCTTGTGGCTGCGCCTGCTGATAGTTCGCCTGCTGATAAGCTGGCTGCTGTTGCTGGCGCTTTTGCTGTTCTTGCTGTTCATACCAGGCAACAGAGCCGGGTTGAGGCCCGCTATTCTGCTGGGGCACGACTGCCGTAGGCATATGATTGTCGGCGGCAGCAGAAGCCCTCGGCATCGGTGCCATTGCCCCGCCGGCCGCAGGCTCCACATGCGCCAGGACCTTTTGAATATCCCCTTGCGCTTCCGCCAGTTTGGTCAGTGCCGGCATCATCAAATCAAGCTGATTGCGAATCGATGCGATATCCTGCTCCAGCTGTGCAATTCTTGCTGCGGCGGCGTCATCAATCGCCAGCCCCATCGGCGCGCTTCGACCGGCCTGCTGCGCGGCCTGTCTGTCGGCGCCCGGCCATCCGGCATCAGCCGTTTGCTGAATTTTTGATTGGGGCGGCTTCGGTGCCGTTTTCGCGGCCGTATTCGACCCCGCCGGCGGCCAGTCCTCGAGCCATGAACAACCGGTCAGCAATCCGATAAAAACGCCTGCCAGTAAACTATTCCTGATAAGGTGGGCAGCCTTCATAGCACTTTCCTTTGGCCAATGATTCTTGCTATCACCCAAGGCTAGGAACAAGGCGAATGACGGTCAATAAGCGCCAGCCAACAAAACCCGCTTATCCACACAAGTTGCAGGCTCTTTATCCACACGCAACCACTTACGGGAAGCAAAAGGGCTGTCCCCGCCTCCCCGGCTCGTAAAGAAAATCTTAATCCCCTGTAAGCTAGAATAATAAGAGCAGCAAATGCATGACAACGGCACCAAGCGGGGGCTTGCCGATGAAAAAAGACAACAGCATACGTCATGAAATCATGCGCAACCTTCTGGGGGCGCTGGAAGTCGCCTTGTTCATGCCGGTGGCAAGGAAACGCTTTGGCGACACACAAGACGAAGCAATCCGTTCATTTATCGTCCCGATCCTTTTATTTCCACTCACAATTGCCGTCGTTCAGGCTTTTCCCAAGGAACAAATGGCAGATCATTCCGCCAACATGATTTCCTTGATGTACAGCCTGCGAATGGCGGGAATCTGGGCAATATTTTTCGGGACGGTATACTGGATCACCAAGGGTATTGACCGTAAAAAATATTTCTTCCAGTTCGTCATCGCGACTAACTGGTTAACCGTACCGGCAACGACCGTCTTCATACCGGTCGCATGGATGCTGTTCGCCGGCATTCATAGCTGGGAAGAGCTCTATCCCTTCATGGTGTGCCTGATGCTTTACACCTATGCCTTTACCGGCTTTATGGCGGCCTATGTCTTGCGAATACCTTGGGAACTTGCCGGATTTATTGTCTTTTTAGGTATGTGCATCAACGATACCACGCTGGATATCCTTTATTGGGTCGGCGACAAACTTTAAACGTCTCTCTCTCTTACTGTGGAAAGGCACAGGCGGTATAATTCAGCCGTCTGTGCCTTCACACTATCCGCCGAAAGATCGCTTTCCACCAGCGTCCGGCTGGCTTGCCCCATGCGCTCACATAATGCCATGTCCGCCGCAAGCGTCCGAACAGCCTCCGCCAGCGCTACGGCATCATAAGGCGGCACCAGAAAACCGTTTTCACCCTCATTGACGACTTCGCGGCAGCCCGGCACGTCGCTGGCAATAATCGCCCGCCCGCATGAAGCTGCTTCCAGCAGGGATTTCGGCACGCCCTCACCGCCGTAAGACGCCTGTATCGCAGCATGCGCCCCGGCCCATACACCACGCATATCCTCCGCATGACCCACATAGGCGACATTGTCGCTTTCAGCGCCCCACTGGCGCAATGTGTCCTCGCTCCACGAGCCGGGATTGGCCGGGTCAGGGCGTCCGTACAAATGAAGTTTGATATGCGGCGCGTTTTTCGCGAGCAAACTGAAAGCCTCGCGCAAGGTCGGCAGCCCCTTGATGCCAATCATTCGCCCGGCAAAAACGCAGACAAAATCAGGATTGGCCGGCGGCACGGGGCTTGCGCTGTATTCAGATATATCGACACCCGACCCGCGAATAACGCGCGCCCGTTCAGCTGCGACCATCCCGTACGCCCTTAGTGTCGCAAGGTCATCCTTATTTTGCATCAGCAAAAAGCTGTTTTTACGCCGCAGCAGCAAAACAAACGGCAGCCACAGAGCTGCACGCAGCGCAAAAGCCAGCGGCGTGCGCGCATTAAAAACATAACCGAGCCCGGCAAACGCATTCACGACAACAGGCACCCGCGCAAGCCATGCGGCAATAGCGCCAAACAGGATCGGCTTCATGGCGATATGATGCACAATCACCGGGCTTTCCTGCCGGTAAATTCGGGCGAGCCGCCGCACCTGCCCCAGCGCCTTGAACGGATTAAGGCTGCGTCTCTCGAAAGCAAAATCGATGACTTTTACACCGAGCGCCTCTATGGCCTCGCGATGGCGATCAATCGTGGTGATGACACTGACATCAAGGCCGGCCTCCTGTGCCGCGCTTATCATTGGGCGACGGTGCGAATAAAAATACCAGTCTTCAGTAACAACAAAGACCAGCTTTGGCTTCACGTCTTCTTCTGCCCCGTCAGCCATTACGGCCTCCGCGGCGCAATCGCGCAACAAGCCGGCGGAACCGGTGCGGGCGCATCGACATGTAAATATGGACAAACAAAAGGGCAATCCACGGATAGGTCAGCGCCGCCTCAGGCAGGCCGATCCACATTCCGCCAATACCGATCAGACCGCAGACAAAAGTAATCGACAGCAAGATAAGCGTCGCCTGCCCGACCGGGAAACCGGCATAGATGAAATGATGATGGAAATGATCATGATCAGCATCAAACGGATGCCGCCCCTGACTGACCCGGCGGGCAAACTGGCCGCAAGTATCATAAATCGGCAATGCCAGCAGCCAAGCCACAGATATTGGCTGCACAACCGGGCTTTCGCCCTTGGCAAGCCAGATTGCAAACCATGCAAGGCTCAGCCCCAGCGCAAGACTGCCCGAATCCCCTAAAAACACACTCGCCCGCGCTTGCAGTGGATGACGCATATTATAAAGCAGAAAACCGCCCAGCGCCCCCATCAGGATTAAAGGCGGCAGCATCGCCCCTGATGCCCCTTGCGCCAGGCAGGCCGCCACCAGCCACGCCATGATGATAAAACCTTTACCGCCGGCAAGCCCGTCCAGCCCGTCCATCAAATTAACGGCATTGATCAGCAAAACTACGGCAACCATCGAAAACGGGATTGAAAGGAAGTTAAGTCCAAAACGGCCAAACCCGAATAAGTCACCAAGCATGATAACCTGCGCCTGCCCGGGCACCACGATTAACGCCGCAGCGACAAACTGTACCCCGAATTTTATTTTTGCCGACACCGCAGACCTGTCGTCTAAAACTCCAAGCCCCAGCATTAGAACCAGTGCTGCAAAATACGCCCAGTAAACAGACCAGTCGATACCGCTCACAGCGGTCAGAGCCATGAACACCGGGAAAACGACAAGGCCGCCAATGACAGGCACAGCACCCTCATGCTTCTTGCGCCCCCCCGGACGATCAACAAGCCCCACGCGCATTGCGACCTTGCGGGCCGGCAATACCAGCAAAGCCACAAAGGCAAAGGAAGCAATTAGCAATATGAGAGGCGTCACGGTCATTTTTACTCAAGAATCGATGGATTTTCATCAAGATAAAACAAAACGGCACGCGCAGACAGAGAAGATTTAAGCAAAAAAAAGAGCGCCCATACCGGACGCCCTTTTCTGCACCTCAAACTTCGATTGGAAAACTTTATTTAAAAACGTTATTTAATGCCGGCAGAATCTCCTAGAAACACATCAAGCCCTTCAAAAACTCCGCTAATCTGGTCGCCCATCAACAAGGCGCCCGTGGACAGGACAACGCTGATCCCGCCTACAATAAAACCATATTCAATTCCGGTTGCGCCGCTGGTATCTGCCATAAATTCGTATAATTTTTTCAACATTTATCTAAAATCCAATCTAATTTGCCATAATTATATTGTAACATACAAAGAGCATCCTGAGTCAAATTTGACGCAAATCGATTAAGAAACTTTAAAAAATACAGGGATAAGAGCCTAGAGTTCGCTCACAGCAGTATCGATGCTGTCATTCATGGAGTTAAAAATTGAAAGCAGGTCGCCCCCGGCAAGCAAAACAGCCAGTAAAATAGCAAGCGCAACGCCCCCGGCTATAAAGCCGTATTCTACTGCGGTTGCACCTTCTGTACTGCGCAACCATGCGTGAAGTGCTTTCATATTTAAGGCTCCAGCAAAAAGTTCAAATACATAGTAAATACCACGATAACATACATAAAATGAGCAAAGGTTAAGATCACCATGCTTCTGCGCTTTAACGGCACGGCTTCTGCGTTCCCTGTTTGCGGCGCGCCCGTTCTATAAATCGCGCCGGTGCCAACGACCGGATGACCTGCTGCGGCAAACTGCAAGGGCTTTGCAATATCATGTCCGCCAGCAAGTGCGCGCCGGCCAGAGACGATAAAATCCCGTGCGAACCGTGACCGACCGATAAAAACACACCGGGCAATTCGCGCATCTCCTGATCGCAAGCAGCCCCGATCACCGGAAAATGATCGCCTGATGCCGTTCGCAAGGCGGCTCGCCCCCCTTCAACACACATATCAGCGCCAAGTCCAGGCAGTGCCTCACCAAGCTTTTGCAGGTTTTCCTCATGGTCTTCGGGCCGAATGTCAGTGTCGTGCAACCACTTTTGAAAGGTCGAACCAAGCATATGATGCCCGCCAAGAGGCGCTGACAAATAACCGCCATAGCACAGATTGCATCGCAGCCGGGACGAAGCCTCCCCTGCCTGTACCCGGCTAACTTGCCCGCGCACAGCATGAAGCGGCAACCATGACAACTCTTCAAAATCTTTAGCCGCTATGGCGCTGGCAATAATAATCGCATCAAACGATTCGCCATTGACCATACCGGGGGTAAGCGCGTTCACCGTTACCCCGCAGCGCACTTCCGCCCCGCCCGCATATACGCGACACAGCGCGGCCGGTGAGACATGTCCGGAATCTGGCAGATAAAGCGCCTCATACGGCACAGTCACCCCCGCCAGCTTGCTCGCCTCTTCTTTGTCACAATAAGAAAGATGATCGTCATGCCATCCCCAATGTTCATCAAGGCTGCGAAAACGCTTTTCCTTATCCGGCGAATTAACCAGATGCAACGCCCCGCAACGGCTGAAATCAATGTCTTGCCCTGCCGCCATCGCTTCGAAAGTCCGCACCGCCTGTGCAAACGCAGCGCTATAAAAATCAGACTCCGTACCACGCTGCGCTGTAAAACGAGGGTTATAAAGCCCTAACGCATTACCGGAAGCCCCCGGTGCAATAGAAGCTTCTTTTTCAAAAATAACGGTCTCAATACCCCGCCCCGCCAAGATATAAGCGCAAGACGTCCCGGCCAGCCCGCCGCCAATAATTGCGATGCGCTGCGGCTTGTTTTGTTTTGCCGCCCCCCTCCCTGCCCCTTCAAAGCGCGCGTGCGTCATGTCTTTTTTACGGCCAAAACCAGGCGTCTTTTCTACTGCAAAGCCCGCTGCCATCAGGCCACGACGCACATGGCCAGCCACTGTAAAAGTCGCAGCGCTTGCGCCTGCCGCACTTAAACGGGTCATTCCGCCATAAAGCGTCTCATTCCACATTTGCGGATTTTTGGACGGCGCAAAACCGTCTAGGAACCATGCGTCAACACCCTGCGGCACCTCCAGCTCAGGCAGCGCCGTGTTGAC
>CBDUPU010000004.1:0-26295 GCA_965369185.1 uncultured Rhodospirillales bacterium | reverse complement strand
TCCGGCATGGATAAAATCCGTGTTGTCGGCGGCAAACGTCTGGAAGGCACTATCCCGGTCAGCGGTGCGAAAAACGCAGCCCTGCCGCTTATGTGTGCGGCCATGCTCACCGCCGAGCCGGTGCAGTTCATTAACATGCCGACCAGCCTGCATGACATCAAAACCCTGACCGCCGTTCTGGGCGAAATGGGCATCACGGCAGCACAGCCGGAAAGTGGCACACTAATCCTGCACGCCAAAGAAATCACCTCGCATATCGCGCCGTATGATCTGGTACGCAAAATGCGCGCCAGCGTCCTCGTCCTTGGCCCGTTGCTTGCCCGCACCGGACAGGCAGAAGTATCACTGCCCGGCGGCTGCGCCATCGGCACACGCCCGATCGACCTGCATATTGACGGCCTAAAGGCCATGGGCGCGCAGATCAAGCTGGAAAGCGGCTACGTCAAAGCCTCTGCCCCGAACGGCCTGAAAGGCGCGAAAATCAATTTCCCCAAAGTTTCTGTCGGCGCGACCGAGAACCTGATGATGGCCGCCGCGCTGGCTGACGGTGAAACCATACTGTCCAACGCCGCGCGCGAACCCGAAATCATCGACCTTGGCGAATGCCTGATCGCGATGGGCGCGAAAATCGAAGGCCTCGGCACGCCGGAAATCCATATCAAAGGCGTCAAAAGCCTGCATGGCTGCGTCCACAGCGTCATTCCCGACCGCATCGAAACCGGCACATGGATGATCGCCGCCTGCCTGACCGGCGGGACGCTGCGCCTGAAAAACGCGCAACTCGAGCACCTCACCGCCCTGATCGGCCCGCTCGAAGAAGCCGGCCTCAAGATCGAGCATGAGGGCAGCGACATCATCGTCCACCGTAACGGCCGCCCCCTGACCGGCACCGATATCATGACCGAGCCTTACCCCGGTTTCCCGACCGACCTTCAGGCCCAGTTCATGACGATGCTGACCCTGTGCGTCGGCGCAGGCATGGTAACGGAAACGATTTTTGAAAACCGCTTTATGCACGTCCCGGAACTGAATCGCATGGGCGCAGACATAAAGGCACAAGGCAACTCCGCTATAATACGGGGCGTACCGGAACTAAAAGGCGCCGAGGTCATGGCGACAGATTTGCGCGCCAGCGTCGCCCTTGTCCTCGCCGGTCTTGTTGCCGAAGGTGAAACCGTCATCAACCGGATCTATCACCTCGACCGCGGCTATGAAAACATTGTCGAAAAGCTCCGCAATGTCGGCGCAGAGATCGAACGCATTCATAGCTAGCCGCAATCCCGCGCGTTGACCCGCTCTGCTTTTGACACATTTTAGCAGCTTGTTTACAGTTTTCCGCTAAACAGGGAAACGAAACAGGAAGAGAGAAACCATGGCCAATCCATTACTGCAAAAAGACAAGCGCGTTCCCGACTACCAAACCGTCAAGCCGGAGCATTTCGAGCCGGCCTTTGACGCTATTATCAATGACATCCGCAAGCAGGCAGCCGCCATCAAGGCCGATGAAGATGCGCCCGGCTTCGCCAACACCGCAGAGCCTTTGGAATCCCTGTTTTTCGAGCTGACCCGCGTTTACGAGATTTACGGCGCCTTTGCCAATAATGACAGTAGCAAGGCGATCGACGCGCTGAGTGTCCCTTTAAGCCTGAAGGCCTCAGCAATAGGCAAGGAAATCTTTCAGGATCAGGAACTGGCCGCCCACTTTAAAGCCGTGCACGATATGCGCGATCAGTTGGCGCTGGACGAAGAACAGCAGCGCGTTCTTGAAAACCTCTATAATGAATTTGAAGATAACGGCACATTTCTGGACGATGCCGACAAGCAGGAACTAAACCGGATCGATAATGAACTGATCGGCCACTGCAACACTTTCGAGCAAAATAATGCGTCCGGCGCAAACCAGCAGGCCTTTCTGGCATCAGAACAGGAACTTGCCGGCGTCCCTGACGACATTCGCGAAAGTATGCAGGAAAACGTCGCCAAGGCGGTCGCCGGTCTGAAGCCGGGCGCAAAGGACGCGGACAAGGAATATGTCGCCGAGCTGGACCCGTCAGTAGTCGCGACAATCAAACAGCATGAAGCGAACGGCACGCTCGACCGGCTTTATCTGTTCCGCCCGGAACGCCTGCTGGTCGATGATTTGTTATCACAGGCCGCAGACCGCTCTTTCCGCCAGAATATTTTCGAAGCGCTCAACCGCATCGGGACGGTCGCTCCTTATGATAACGAACAAGCCGTCCAGAGCATCCAGCGCCTGCGCCATGAGCGCACCGAGCTTCTGAACAAAGCGCGCGCACCGAGCGACCAATATGCCCATTACGCCGATTCCGCGCTGCGCAAGACCATGGCCGGCAGCCTTGATTCCGTGGAAAAGCTGTTCGGCCAGATGGAAGCGCCGCTGCTCGCCCAGTTTGAGAAAGACATTGCCACGCTGGAACAGTTCGCAGCAGGAAAAGGCTTTACCGACAAGCTCGAACCGTGGGACGTGCCTTACTGGGCGGCGCAATATAAACAGGAAACCTGGCAATTTGACGGCGGCAAGCTCTCGGAATATTTCGAGGTTAATAACGTCATTGAAGGCTTCCTGAACCACAGCGCCAAACTGTTTGAACTGGAGTTCAAAGAAAACACCAGCTATTCGAAAATCCATGACGACGTAAAAACCTTCGATGTCACCGACAGGAAAACCGGCGAATATGTCGGCATCCTGCACATGGACCTGTTCGCCCGCCCCGGAAAACGCGGCGGCGCATGGGCAACCACCCTGCAGCAGCAACATAGCAACGAACATGGCGACAAGCCTGTCATTGCGCTCATGAACTGCAACCTGCCCAAACCCGGCGCCGGTAAACCGGCACTGGTCGGCGCGGGTCAGGTTGAGACGTTCTTCCATGAAGGCGGCCATGCGCTGAACCAGCTTCTTGGCACCCGCTCGCGCTATGCCACGCTGCACGGTACCGCGCACCCGTCCGACTTTGTTGAAAATCATTCCATGGTGCAAGAACGCTGGGCCTTTGCCCGCAACGTGCTGGACACTTACGCCCGTCACTACAAAACCGGCGAAAAGCTGCCCGAGGCACTTATAAAGGCACAAGAACAATCTGCCGCCTTCCTGCAATCACGCGAGCCGCTGCTCTTGATCCAGAACAGCAAGCGCGACTTCCTGTTCCACAGCATGAAACCGGCACAATATAAAAACATTGCCGACACGCACGAAAAGGCCGCGCTAAACAGCAACGCCGCGCCGCTGCTGCGCCCCTACCCGCTCAGCCGCTTTGGTCATTTGTTCGACTCCCCGGCCAGCTCTTATGCCGCCGGTTATTATAGCTATCTCTGGGCAGAAAGCTGCGCCGCCGATATTTTTGCAAAGTTCGAGAAAAACGGCCTGTATGACCGTGCCCTCGCCAAAGCGCTCAAGGAATTTTACCGCGATGGCGCCTGCCGCAAGGCCGGACAGACCTTCCGCAATTTTGCCGGACGCGACCCGTCTAGCGCTGCGCTGCTCGGCCAGCTTGGCATCGCCGCCGGGAATAGCACGCCGGACAAAAAAGGCCCGCGCCCGCCCGAACCGGGCATGCCAAGCTAAACCAGACCGCCGCAACGCTTTTTTTACCTTTAACTGACACAATGCCATCATGAGTAGTAGCAAACTTATTCTATGGGACCTGGACGGAACACTCTACCCGGAAACGCACGAAGTGAAGGACGCCTTCCGCCGCGCCGTGTGCAATGCCTTGCGAAATGTTGTCGATCCGGCTTTAAGCGACGAAGCCGCATACGATCTCATCAAAAAATCCCGTCAGGATCATGGCGACTCTTTCACCGGACTGATAAAAAAAGGTTTTAAGGCGAGCACGCTACACGAAGCCCACCACGCCCGGCTCGACCCTAAAGTGGTCCAGCGCAATGAAGAAACCATCAAGGCGTTTGAACGCGCCCGCGAAGCCGGAGTGCGCCACGCGATCATGACCCACGGCCACATGAACTGGACGTTGCAGGTTCTTGAAAAAGCCGGCCTGCGCGAATTTTTTGACGAAGCCGACATTATCAGCGTCGAGAAAATCGATTTCCTCAAAAAACATACCGGCCCCGAACCGTTTAAACGCGCCCTCGCCCTGCTCGGCGAAAAACCGGAAAACACAACCATGGTCGAAGATAAAGCAGCCAACCTGGTCCATCCGCACGCCATGGGCATGAAAACGATCATGGTGCATTACGGCAAGATAAAAGAAGACGTGCCGAAGCCTGACTATGTCTGGCACCGCTGCGCGACCCCGGCACAAGCAATCGATGCCGTGCTGACAACACTAAACCGCGACGCGGCGCCCGCCCCTGATAACAGGCATAAGCCAAAATAAAAATAACAACGACCACGCCGGACGCGCGGCTTTCTGATCGCTAGAAATCTTTTTCATCAACCTATATAAAGAAGATAGGCAAGACTGAACTTGGAAAAATATGAAAACAGAAGCGCTGCCGCCGTCAAAAACAGGGATCATCACCATCGAATTGCTGGAACATGGCCGGCAAAACGGTTTGCCTGACCACATCTTTAAAGAGCAAAAACAGGCACTGCAAAACATCCTGAACCATAATTGCTTTCAGCCCGTCAATGATACGCACGGCCCCTATAATCTGAAACTGTCAATCGAGGACAACCGGCTGGTCATCCGTATGCGCAACGCGCTTGGACAAGACCTCAACATGCTCGTCCTGTCACTCAAGCCATACAAGCGGCTAATTCAGGATTATTTCCTGATGCTGGATAGTTACGAACAAGCACGCCATTTCGCCACCCGTGAAAAACTCGAAGCCATCGATATGGGCAGGCGCGGCCTGCATAATGAAGGTGCCGACCTGCTGTTAAAACGCCTCGGCGACAAAATCGAGATGGACCACGAAACTGCGCGTAAACTCTTTACCCTGATCTGCGTATTGCACAAAACCAACGTCCGTCTGGCAGGATAAAAAACATGAGTGACACAAGCGAAACAGAATATGATCTGGTTGTCATCGGCGGCGGTATCAACGGCACCGGCATTGCCCGTGATGCCGCAGGACGCGGGCTGAAAGTTCTTCTGGCCGAACAGGGCGACCTTGCCGGGGCGACCTCATCCGCCAGCACCAAACTGATCCATGGCGGGCTGCGCTACCTTGAGTTCGGCGAATTTGGCCTTGTGCGCCATGCGCTACAGGAACGTGAGATCCTGCTGAACCTTGCGCCGCATATTATCTCGCCGCTGGAATTCATCCTGCCGCATGAAAAAGGCCTGCGGCCACGCTGGATGATCCGGCTCGGCCTGTTTTTCTATGACCACCTCAGCCGCCGCGACCGCCTGCCCAGCTCCAAAGCTCTCAATTTAAAGGGCGGCCCTCTTAATGACCAATACAGTAAGGGTTTCTCCTACGCCGATTGCTGGGTCGATGATGCAAGGCTGGTCGTGCTGAATGCGATCGACGCCGCAGAACGCGGCGCAACGATCCTGACCCATACAAAATGCACCGGACTGGTGCCGGAAGAAAACGGCAAATCATGGACGGTTTACCTGAAAGGGCGCGATCCGGTTTCAGCCAAAATGGTCGTAAATGCCGCCGGCCCCTGGGTACGAGAAGTACTGGAATCATCAAAGCTGACAGACGATAGCGTTCCCGGCATCCGGCTGGTCAAGGGCAGTCACATTATCGTACCGCGCCTGTTTGAAGGCGATAGAGCCTATATCCTGCAACAGCCGGACCGTCGCATCGTTTTTTCCATCCCCTATGAGCATGATTTCACCCTGATCGGCACCACCGAAGTCGAACATACAATCGCCCCCGCCCATCCGGAAATAGAGCAGCAGGAAATCGAATATCTATGCACCGCAGTCAATCGCAGCTTTGCCAAACAAATTACGCCGCAGGACATCATCTGGACCTATAGCGGCGTGCGCCCGCTGCTGGATGATGGTGATGAAAGCGCGACCTCGGCCACACGTGATTACCGTCTGGTTCTCGACAATAGTTACGGCGCAACGCTTCTCTCGGTCTTTGGCGGCAAAATCACCACCTACCGCCACCTTGCCGAAGAGGCGGTGGACCTTCTGCACGGCAAAAAACACTGGACAGCAGACCACAAGCTGCCCGGCGGCGATATTAATGCCCCCGATTTCGAGACATTCGCGGAGCGTCAAATCTCGCGCTATAGCGGCTTCCCCGCTGCGCTGATTAACCGCTATGCTCATGCCTATGGCACACGAATGGAGCAAATTATCCGCAATGCGACCACACCCGAAGGACTTGGCCGCGATTTCGGCGGCGGCCTGTACGAAGCCGAAGTGCGCTACCTGATCGACCATGAATGGGCGCAAAGCACCGGTGACATTCTTTGGCGCCGCTCAAAACTCGGCCTGCATGTCGATGCCGATACCGTCCAGAATCTCGAAACCGCATTACCGGAACTGCTCAAGGAAAGGCAAGCCGCATGACCGAACCGACCTTACTCGCCATTGATCAGGGCACGACCAGTTCACGCGCCATCCTGTTTTCGCGAAGCGGCGAGATTATCGCGGTAAAACAAAAAGAACTGACCCTACACTACCCGCATAAAGGCTGGGTCGAGCAAAGCGCGAAGGACATCTGGAACGATACGCTATGGGCCTGCCGCGCCGTAATGGAAGAAGATGCCGCGCAGGCCGCCAAAATCGCCGCCATCGGCATCACCAACCAGCGCGAAACAACGATCTTGTGGGACCGTGAAACCGGCGAACCGCTCTATAACGCGATTGTCTGGCAAGACCGCCGCACCGCCGAGTTTTGCCAGCAGCTAAAAGATAGCGGCCATGAGAGCATGATCACGGAGCGCACCGGCCTGCTGATCGACCCTTATTTCTCAGCGACCAAAATTCGCTGGCTGCTCGACAATGTCGAGGGGGCGCGCGAAAAAGCCGAGGCCGGACGGCTGGCATTTGGCACCGTCGATTGCTGGCTGCTATGGAAGCTGACCGGCGGCACGGTTCACGCCACGGATGCGACCAATGCCGGGCGCACCATGCTGTTTAATATCCGTACCCAGCAATGGGACGACGCCCTGCTCGACCTATTCGACGTCCCGCGCAGCATTCTGCCCGACGTCAAAGACAATGTCGCTGATTTCGGCCATAGCGCACCGGACCTGCTAGGCCGGGCACTGCCAATCGGCGGCATGGCGGGCGACCAGCAGGCGGCGCTTATCGGGCAGGCCTGCTTTGAACACGGCATGGTAAAATCGACTTACGGAACCGGCTGCTTCGCCCTGATGAATATCGGGCGCGAGTTCCGCGAATCGCAAAACCGCCTGCTGACCACACCCGCCTACCGGCTGGGCGGAGAAACAACTTACGCTATTGAAGGCTCGATCTTTGTGGCCGGGGCGGCAGTCCAGTGGCTGCGCGACGGGCTCGGCCTATTTCGCGATGCCGCCGAAAGCGAACAAATCGCCACCAGCATCAAAGACAGTAATGGCGTTTATTTTGTGCCCGCCTTTACCGGCCTTGGCGCTCCGTATTGGGACCCGCACGCCCGCGCCAACATTTCCGGCCTGACCCGCGACACAACCGGCGCCCACATTACCCGCGCCGCATTGGAAGCACAGGCCTTCCAGACCCTCGATCTGATGGAAGCAATGAAAGCCGACACCGGCCGCGACCCTGCCGTCATCCGCGCCGATGGCGGCCTTGTCGCGAACCGTTTCATGTGCCAGTTCCTCGCCGACATGCTTAACAAGCCGGTCGAAATCCCGAAAGTCACCGAAACAACCGCGCTGGGCGCGGCCTACCTTGCCGGTCTGCAGGCGGGCGTTTATCAGGGGCTGGATGAAATCTCCAAAAGCTGGCAATGCGCGCACCGTTACGACCCGGACATGACCAGTGAACAGCGCGGCACGCTCTATAGCGGCTGGAATGAAGCAGTACAAAGACTACTGACCCATAAAATTCCATAAAACCCTTGCATTTTTTGCATAATAGTTTTTACTGGCCCCAGATCTTTTGACATATACGGGGAGGAAAAACGATGCCATCACTTAAAAGAATTTTTGCCGCAGCCGCACTGGCCGGCAGCACCCTGCTTGCAGCCACCGCAACACAGGCGCAGCAGCAACCGACACACGCTACCCCGGCCGAAGCATTTAACAATACGCCGACTTGCGTTTCTTTCGACAATCCCGACCGCACCGGCGTGACCTTCCCCGATCCCGCCCTGCATCAATATGACGAAGTGCTGAAAGAATTTGCCGAAGGCCTAAAGTCCTATTCCCGCTGGGACGAAATGGCCGCGCGCCTGAAAAAGCTCGGCGCGGCGCTCAACGGTGTTTGCGTTTACAGCCAGGGCGAAGGCAAGCCGCCGGTCGGCTATGACGGCCAAATGGGTTCAATAGATATCAACATCCACCAAAGCACGCCGTGGGGCGATGGGCTACTGCCGCCTGAAAATGCCCAGAAAGTTCTGGACAGCCTCATCCATTTTGCGACCTTCAACATGAACAGCTCCGTTGCCGGCACCCGCATGGTGCCGCCGATCCTGACCGCAGAAACAGCTGCTTTCCTGCGCTCCGTCGTCATTGCAAACGGTCACGCCGAAGCCGTTCTGGCAACTGTAGAGCGCGGCCTTGAAGAAAACCGCCTTGCAGAACTGGAACCGATCCTGTTCCGCAACAGCCCGATGTTCAAAGACGAAATCGCACTGCTTTACAATCAGGTCGTCACCAGCGGCGCACTGACCGATGCCGACCGTCAGGAATTCAAAGCATCTGTCATGAAAGCCATGCTTGAAGACCCCGGTCGCCGCGACAACGACTTCCAGTCAACAGCGACAATGATGCAGCAAATGGCCAGACGCGAAGTCAATGTTGCAGAGCTTTTCAACCTTGAGCCTGAAGACCACCTTATTACGGCACAGCTTACGGCTCGCTTTGGCCCCGAACTCGCCAACATGCAAATCGACGGAAAGCCGCTCTATCAGGCTTACAAGGACTTCTGGGCAAACAACCCGAACGATCCCGCCGTGCCGATCAAAGCGCAGCTTGAACAGTTCCAGCAATATGTCGGCTCTGTCTTCGCCCAGCGCGCGGCCGAGGAAGCAGCAAAAAACAACGCGCCGGAACAAGCGCCCCAGCCGGTCCCGCAACCGATGCCGAGCCAGTAAGGCGTAAAATCAGAAACAAGAACAAACAAAAGCGGCTTAGAGATAAGCCGCTTTTTCATTCGCCAGACAAGACAAACACCCGATCTAAATCAGGATTACAAAGGTCATCATTTACAAAGGGGGGAAATGGTGCCTCGGGGCGGATTTGAACCACCGACACAAGGATTTTCAATCCTCTGCTCTACCAACTGAGCTACCGAGGCGCGCCGTGAAGCGGCCGAGAATGTGCTTATAGAAAAATTCGCGCTGCGTGTCCAGTGTTTAGTGAAAGGTTTTTATTCACTTTCCCCCATAGAACTTTCCAGACGCTCGGCAAGCGCCGGTGTACGGCGGCTTCGACTGACTTCCATCATGCCGAGATTGCTCCATCCATGGATCTGTACAGTGCACGGATCGTTGTTAAAAGCCTCTTCCAGTGCCTTATACAGCGCGTCCTTATCTGCTTTTTTCTTCATCCGCAGAAAATCGATAATAATCGGTCCGCCCATATTGCGTAACCTTAACTGGCGGGCGATTTCTTTGGCGGCGTCAAGATTAACCGCCAGATTGCCGCGACCATCCGCGGCCGTATTCACGTCAATTGCCGTTAGCGCTGCAGTTTCCTGAATCACAATCGTCGCGCCATGATCAAGAATAGCGTAGGGCACCATCAGCGCTTCAATCTGGCCAATAATATCGCGATGCTCGAACAGGCCGAAATCGTGCTGACCGCCCGGAATTTCAAGCGGGTGAATCTTGGTGACAAGATCGGGCGCATAAATATCCGTCCATTCCTCGGCCAGCTGATAATGGTCCATCGTTGTGACCTGAATTCTTTCAATCGGCTTGGCGGCAAGATCACTGAGCATACGCTGGATCGCATCAGGGCCGAGCATAATTAGCTGCGGCGACTCACCGCTCAGATACTGCTGAACCTGGCTCCATGTTTCGTGCAAAATGCGCGATTCACGCACCAATATGTCGGTCTGGGTATGCGCGCCCGCCGCCCGCAGGATCATCCCCTGACAATCTTCATTGAGCGAATCGAGCATGCTTTGCACCTGCGTCCGCATCTTTTTATCGCGGATACGCTGCGAAACACGGTTTTCCTTCTCCATCGGCGTAAAAATTGTGTAACGGCCCGGCAGGACAATATTCATGCTAACGCGCGGCGTCTTGCCATCAGCGCGGGCATGAGGCTCGTCCGCGCCTTTTGGCAGAAAACCGCTTTTGGCCTGAACCGCGATCATCTGCCCCGGTTGCAGGACCTTGCCGATTTCCTGCTCGCCACCTTTAAAATATTTGCCGTCTTCCTGCGCAATACGCACATCGGCGTTATAAAGAATGCCGATATTGTCGCCATCCAGATTTACAAAGACCGCATCCTGCCCTTTATCAACGCGGGCGACCTTGGCCCAGTAAATAGAACCCCAGCGGACTTCCTCGTTCGGTGGGTCAAATTCCAGCCCCTGCAAACGCCCTTTTTCCAGCGCCGCGGCCCATAAACCACCGTCCAGTTCTTCAATCAGAATTTCCATGCAGACGCCCCGTCCCTTCCAACATTCTCATTGTATCATAAAGAGATAGCCCGACCACATTGGAATAAGAACCACGGATAAATTTTACAAACGCCGCCGCCTGCCCCTGAACACCATAGCTGCCGGCTTTGCCCTCCCACTCTCCGCAAGACAGATAATGATCAATCTCGCGCGGGGATAGTTTTTTAAATTGCACCACCGTTTCAACAGCCCGCGATAGAACCTTGCCGCCCGGCGCGCAAATGGCAATACCGCCAACGACGCGATGCCGGCGCCCGGAAAGAAGCTGTAAAAAGCGCCGCGCCTCCGCCTCGTCCTCCGCCTTGCCAAGAACACGGCGGCCACAGGCAACAACCGTGTCGGCAGCAAGCACAAGCGCATCAGGATGATCGCCAGCCACGGCCAGCGCTTTTTCCCGCGCAAGCCGCTCGGCGAGCGCGCGCGGCAGCTCTCCTTTATGCGGCGTTTCATCAATGTCAGCGGGAATAATCTGGTCCGGCACAATACCGACCTGCGCCAAAAGCTCTACACGCCTTGGCGAGGCCGAAGCCAGTATCAGCGAGTGATTATTTTTCACGGTAGATAATACGGCCTTTGGTCAGGTCGTAAGGGGTCATTTCAACGACCACAACGTCACCCTGCAGAACGCGAATGCGGTTCTTGCGCATCTTGCCAGCTGTGTGGGCAAGAATTTCATGTTCGTTTTCAAGCTTCACCCGAAACATTGCGTTCGGCAGAATCTCGGTCACAACACCTTTAAATTCAAGTAGATCTTCTTTCGCCATAAGGACTCTTTTTCATCATTTTTCCGGCTCGCGTCCGGTATTAACAGCCTATCTATATAATGAAAATCTTAAAGGATTGCAAAGGGCTTTTGTTATCTAGGTGACCAGCACATCTTCCTCCATGCGGCTTTGCAGCGCCGCAGCCAGCTGTTCAAAGGTCACAGGCTTGGTCAAGAGTGTGGCGTCATCCGGTATCCGTATGCGGGACAGCCGCCCGCTCGCCGGAAAGCCGCTCATAAAAATCACACTGGTTTCATCGCGCGCCGCTTGTACCAGCTCTGCCAGCTTCACCCCGTTCAGCGACGGCATGACAACATCGGTAATCAAAAAATCAATGTCGCCCTCATAAGCATCCTGCCGCGCCAGCGCCTCCGCGCCGTTTGCTGCCGGAATAACCTCCATCCCGCGCTCTTCCAGCATCGAGCAAAAAAGATGAAGCAGCTCCGGCTCGTCCTCAGCCACCAGCGCGGTATAGCCATCAAAACGAAGCGTTTTGTTTTCACCTGCAGCGCTTGATTTTTCAGGCAATTCCGCCTGAGTGCGCGGCAAATAAACACGCATCACCGTTCCCTCGCCGAGCGTTGTTTGAACATCAATACCGCCCTTCATGTCCTGCACCAGACCATAGACCATCGACAGACCGAGTCCGGTTCCGCGCCCCTGATCTTTCGTGGTAAAGAACGGATCAAAGATGCGCGTAATGGTGTCGCGGTCCATCCCAACCCCGCTATCGCTGACGCTCAGCAGGACAAAGGCCTCACCCTGCCCGACAGTAAGGCTTTCCGGCAAATCAGCCGCTTCGCAGGCGCGGGCTTCAATCAAAATGCGCCCCCCGTCAGGCATGGCGTCCCGTGCATTAATCACGAGATTCATGATAATCTGTGCCAGCGCGTCCGGCGCGCACTCCACCCGCAAATCCGGCTCAGCGCTGACATCAAGGCAAACCGAGGAATCAAGCAATGGATACAGCAACCCCTCCTGATCCCGTATCAGCGTGGCAAGATCAATGACCTCATCACCGGCAATCCGGTGCCGTCCAAACAATAAAAGCTGATTAGTCAGCGCCGCGCCGCGCTTACTGGCAAGGTCAATCTTGTCGAGATAAAGCGCTAGCCGCTCATCATCCTGCGGCGCGACTTTTTGCGCCATATGGACATAGCCGTCAATAATCGCCAGCACATTATTAAAATCATGGGCAACCCCGCCGGCGAGCTTTCCCAAAGCCTCCAGCTTCTGGGTCTGGAAAAATCTGGCTTCGCTTAAACGCACCTCCGCCATATTCGGCACTGGGGGCGTCAAATCCTGTTCCAGCGCACCGCGCAAAATTCTGAATTTTTGCCGCTGCCGCAAACCGTAAACAAGCCCCCCGCCAGCCAGCAGCAACAGCAGCGCAATCATCGTATATTCCAGACCCCCGTATTCCTGCATAAAAGCCCTTTCAAGATCTTCACAAGACACTGACACACGCAAAAGCTGTGCCAAAAATTTTGACATACCACGGCATATAGAAGACACTTGGAAACAGGCGTTTCGCCATCATTTCACCATCCCTGCGCATTTTCCGCGCATTTGCAAAATCAGTCCTGTAATGCAAGTCTCGCTGGCGTATCTTCTTGTATTCTGCTTACTCTGCGTTTCCGCCCCTGCACAGGCCGGCGACACGCCGAGCCCGGCACTTATGGGCGCGCTAGGGCTGAACACTGTGCCATCGGCACGCATGGACGCGCCCGGCACAATACGGCTGCATACAGCGACCGCAGACCCGTATAGCCACGCCACCGTCGGTATCCAGCTAGCCGCCCCGCTCCATATATCCCTGCGCCAGACAGCGCAGGCCAGCAGCCTGACCGATGACGCTGACCGCCTGCTCCCCGGCGTTGATCTGCGCCTGCGCCTTGCCAAAGAAAGCGCGCTGCTGCCGGAAGTTACGCTCGGCCTGCAATCCGCCGTCGGCCACAAGCGCATGGCCGCTGAATACCTTGCCTTTTCAAAGCGCTATGAAAATTTTGACCTTACCTGCGGGCTGGCATGGGGGCGTTTGGGCAGCGCCGGACACATATCCAACCCGCTAAAGGCAATCAGCAGCCATTTCGGTAAAGCCCGCCCGCTGGACGGCGAGATGCCAAACGGCCCGGCTAACTGGTTCACCGGCGAGACAATAGGCTTTTTCGCAGGGCTTGAATATTTCACCCCCTATGACGGCTGGTCGCTAAAGGCCGACTGGGGCGCAGATCGTCACCACGCCGAAAAAAGCCTCGGCATTTATGACGGCGCTGCGCCCTGGTCACTTGGCGTTAATTTCGCCCCCGCCGATTGGCTCAATCTCGGCGCGGCCGTAGTCGGCGGCGATACTGTGCTGGCATCTTTGAGCCTGCAAGGCCCGGCCCCGCGCTGGCCTGGACGCACGCATAAACAGAGCGCGCCGCCCTATATGCGCCCCTACCGCACCGGCCTTGCCCTGCCCGATGAAATGGTGCTGGCCGCCGCGCGCGATGACATCAAACTTTATGAAGCAAAACGCGACATTTACAGCGCCGAAGCCCGCCTGCTGCTTGACCCTCATGCGCCCGCCCCCAACCAGCTAGGCCGCGCCGCCCGCCACATGGCCAACCATAGCGGCGAAACGACCGAAGCGCTGCGTATCACGCCGGTTTCTTATGGGCTGCAAGGCACACAAACAAGTATCTTGCGCCGCGACCTCGAACAGGCGATCGTCCGGCAACAAGGCAGCCCGCAGGAAATCTGGCGCAATATAGCGTTTAAAAATACGGCAAAGGGCAAGCAAGCCCTGCATGATCGTTTCGAGGGCTTTTCCAGCCATCGCCTGCGGCTTGCCCTTGATAACCAGATAAGCCTGTCCGAAGAAGATAGCGGCCTGCTCCAGCGCACAAGCCTGATCCTTGAAGAAGAACAAAAACTCTCTGAACATTTCTGGGCCGGCGGCGCTTTACGGCTAAACCTTGCCGATAATCTCGGCCAGCTTGATCGCTACCGCACACCAAAAATTCTGCCGGTGCGCAGCAATGTCGATGATTTTGCTAAAAACCGGCTTGGCATAGAGCGTTCGTTTTTAAGCTGGATGACCACCCTCAAGCCCGATCTGCATGTCAGCCTGAAGGGCGGCTATCTCGAAGAAATGTATGCAGGCGCGGGCGGCGAAATTCTCTATCGCCCGTTCGGCAAGACTTTTGCCCTTGGCGCAGAGATCTGGCAGGCCTTCAAGCGCGATCCCGGCACCGCCTTCAACCTTGGCCTGAACGGCGACCATTTGCTGACCGGCCATGTGCAGGCTTGGTACGAATTTCCCGGCAGCGACCTGACATTACAGGCAAGGCTGGGCCGCTATCTGGAAGAAGACTTCGGCGCGACGCTGGCGCTGCAGCGGGAATTTGATAATGGCGCGCGACTAGAGGCCTTCATGACCGCCACCGACAGCGCCGACTTCGACATTTTTGGCGGCACCACCCACATTTACAGCGGCCTGAAGCTGACCCTGCCCGTCGGCAACGTCCAGCACCTGCCGCGCGGCAGCGAAATCCGCCTCACCGCCGCGCCGCTGGGACGCGATGCCGGGCAATCACTCGACATTCCGCTGCCGCTTTATCAGGCCAGCGAGCCGCTATCTTACCGCCACATGGCGCGGCACTGGCATGGAATAACCGAATAGCTCTGGTCTTATTCCCCATAAAAAAAGAGCGGCGCCCGTTATCATGGCGCCGCCCTTCTAGAACTTTTATGCGATAGCCGGTTAAGCCGTCCCGGAAGACTTCTCTTTAACCGACTCCCCGCGGAAAATGACTTCGGCAAGCTCGTCTGCCGCGCGGCCGGGCGTGATATTTTTGGCTTCGGCGATGTTGAAGATTTTTTCGAGCGTGCTTTCAATCTGCCCGACATGCGCCATCATATTTTCACGGGTCAGCGCATGGCTGAACGGGTTGCTGCCGGAATTTTCAAAATATTCGTAACCGACCGCAATCACCCCGCCGGCGTTCAGCGCGTAATCCGGCGTATACAAAATGCCCTTGGCCGCAAGCCGGTCATCATCTTCCGGCGTTTCAAGCTGGTTGTTGGCAGCACCTGCAACAATATCAAAACCCATGAGCGGGATCGTCTTGGCATTAAGCTGCGCGCCAAGCGCACAAGGCGCAAAGACCTGCGCATCAACACCGTAAATATCATCAAGCGCGACAATCGTCACTTTGGAAAACTGGTCTTTGGCTTTTTGCAGCACATCATCGCGCACATCGGTCACGAACAGCTCCGCCCCTTGCTCATTGAGAAGACGGCAAAGCTCGTAACCGACCGCGCCAAGCCCTTGCACCGCGACCTTGAGCCCGTTCATATTGGCGCTGCCGTATTTCTTGCGCAGCGCAGCTTTCATGCCGCAGAACACGCCCCAGGACGTCACTGGCGACGGATCACCGCCCAGCGCCCCTTCCGCAGCGGCCTGCCCCATCACATAAGGGGTCGTACGGCGCATCACCGCCATATCATGTTCGTTGGTACCGCTATCTTCAGCCGAGATATAATCACCGTCTAGCGTCTGCACAGCGCGCCCCATCGCTTCCATCAGCGCTTCGGTTTTCAGCTCTTCGGGGTTGCCGAGAATAACGCTCTTCCCGCCGCCTAGCGGCAGACCGGCCAGCGCGTTCTTATAGGTCATGCCACGCGACAGCCGCAGCACATCGCGGATCGCGTCTTCGCGCGAGGCGTAATCATACATCCGGCAGCCACCCAGCGCGGGGCCGAGATTGATATTATGAACCGCAATACAGGCGCTAAGCCCCGTTTCGGCATCAGAGAAAAAGCGCACTTTATAATGGTCGTCATAATCGACAAAAGACTGTAGATCTGCTGCTGTAAAATCCTGATATTCCATTGTTCAGCCCCTGATAAGTTGTACCCTATAGTTTCATTATAAGACATTGCCGGGCGAAAAACATGTTGCCCCGCAGCAAATTTTGCAATTTATTCCAATGTTTTACCGTTTTCAGCATTTACGTAACATCATGTCTTTTTTCGGCACCAAGCCGCCGGTTTGTTGCCAGAAATTGCGCTGATTAAAAAACACAGAAAAAAAGAAACCGCCGATTTACATCAGACGGTTTTAGGAACAGATACCAGATCGGTCAAAGGGTAAAGTGGGGTAAAGTCGTATCCAATCTTTTTAAGTGCTTATTGCTTATTATTATTTATCGTTATTAGTAAAGTGTCCTCCTTAGCCTTGCTTTCTCACACGCATTTTGAAGCTTTTGGCTCACACCCGCTCAACAAATGAAGCTTATTCTTTAATGATACATACAATTTTATGTAAATTCAAATCTTTTTTTATGAAAAATACAAAGCGCAGCTAACATATTGATTTCAAACAATTCACCAGGTCCTGCATATCGCCCGGCAACGCAGCGGAAAAGCTCATCTTTTCCTCGGTTAGCGGATGCACAAATTCCATTTTCCATGCATGAAGCGCCTGACGCGGAAATGACAATATTTCAGCCGCTATCTCTGGCTCATAACCAGCACGTTTCAGCGCAGCCTGCTGCCCAGTGCTTTGCAAGCCGTATAATGGATCGCCAAGCAGCGGATGCTTAATATAAGCCATATGCACGCGCACCTGATGGGTGCGGCCGGATTCCAGTTTGCACTCAACCATACTGACCGCATCGCGGTAACTTTCCTCTAACAGGTAATTGGTCGCGGCGCTGCGGCCGTTTTTGGCATTAACCGCCATTTTCAGGCGATTAGAGGCATGACGACCGATCGGCTGGTCCACCCGCCCCTTGCGCGGGCTTGGCACGCCCCAGACCAGCGCCTTGTAATAACGTCCGAGCGTCCGGTCGGCCAGCTGCGCCGACAAAGCCGCATGCGCGGCATCCGATTTCGCCACCACCATCAAACCGGTCGTTTCCTTGTCGAGCCGGTGCACAATGCCGGGGCGCTTGACCCCGCCAATACCGGACAGACTATCGCCGCAATGATAAAGCAGCGCATTAACCAGCGTCCCGCTCCAGTTTCCCGCCCCCGGATGCACGACCAGTCCGGCTTGCTTGTTAATGACCAGCAGCGCGTCATCCTCATAGACAATCTCGAGCGGAATATTTTCCGGCGTTGGCTCATCATCAACCGGCGGCGGCACCTTGACAGTGACATTCATTCCCTGCCGCACTTTTGATGACGGATTTACGCAAGTCTGCCCATCAAGCGTCACTGCGCCCTCAAGGATCAGAGCCTTCAAACGCGAGCGCGACATATCCGCGCAGTAGCTTGCCAGTATTTTATCCAGCCGCTGCCCGTCATCCGCCGCCTGTATCTCACAGCACACGGCTTCCTCACTATCGACGTCCATATCTTCAGCTTCTTCGCTCATTCCAAAACTCACCGCGCACCGCGTCCTGCACAAGGGTCTTCATACGGGTCAAGTGCCGTAGCCACAAAGACCCAGCCCTTTAACACAGGATCTTCCGGCTTTTTCTCGTCTTCCTCGCCTTTCCCGTCAGAGCCATCATCCGCAGCCAAACCGACAACCACAATTGGCTCTATTTCATTGCCGGTAAGCGTCGCATCATCATCGATAATCGCAGTCAGCACACGCTCACCGTTCCAGCCTTCGGTAAAATCCGTGGCGCGAGCGCGCAAGCCTTCATAATAGGCCTCATCCTGCACAATAGCCCCTCGCGGCGACAGGGTCAGCAGCCTGACATGGCTTGTCCCGTTACCGCTCTCCAGCGCCTTGGCGTTCATAAAAAGGCCGATCCGTCCGTCCGGGTGATGCATGACCCATTTGCCGGTCATATCAAAATCAGGCCGCCGATAGTAACGCTGCCATAGCGGCTCGCCGAGCGCGCTGATTTCCATGACCCACGCAGCATCAGGTCCGCCGTCAAACGGCTTTGAGTCACCGACAAGAATGTATCCCTTTCCATCCACCGTTAGCATAGGCCCGGAAGCGGCGTCATTAAACACGGCATGCTCGCCGCGCGGATAGGTGCGCTGCCACTGGATCGCGCCGTCATAACCAAGCTGCAGCGCCCATGCGGCAACGCGCCCGTCATCAAGACGAATGCGACCGGTCGCCATGTAGCTGGCATGGTCAATCGCCACCAGATTGGTCAGCATGTTGGGAATTCCCGGCCGGTAAGCGCGCCGCCAAAGCTGCTTTCCCGCCGCATCAAAGCGCGCAATCACGCCGTTCTGGTCCGTTTCCTTATCGCGGTTAACCCCATGCAGGACAACAACAAAGCCATTACCCTCGGCCGCTGCCACTATATTGATCGCCGCATAATCGAAAACCGCGTCTTTAATCGTAATATCTTTTTTGTACTTGCCGCTTTCGTCATACCAACTGACCCGCACCCATTTCTCAGAGTTGTTTTTACCGCCGCGCATATTCGATAAAGCGAGATACTCCTTGCCCAGCCGTATCAGCTTCACCGGGTCTTCAGCGGTTTTGGCGGCATAACGCGCCTCTTTTAGCGCCCTGCCGCGACGGTTAAGCTCTACCAGAACAATTTCCTCCGGATGAAAATCCTCTTTTGACAGGCTTCGCCCCAGCGCAAAAGCCGTCCCGCCTTCGACCACCACGCCGGAAGCAAGCTGGATCATCTTTTCACGATCACCGAACTTCGCGTCCCAGACGGTCGGAAAGCCAAAAGTCGGCGGCGGCAGCGTTGTAATCACCTCGTAAGGCGTCTCGCAGACCTGCGCCCTTGCCGAAAGCGGCGCCGCCACCAATATTACCAGGGCGAATAGCGCAATAATTCTTAAAACATGAGTCATTATTTTTCCGGATTTACGGTATGGTTAGCAGTCATTTGGTTGTTTCAACGTGTAATTATAACCGATTTCTATGAAAATCCTAATCATCAGCGATGCATGGAAGCCACAAGTTAACGGGGTCGTTCGCACCTACGAACATATTGGCGAAGAACTGGAAAAAGCCGGGCACGAATTTCGCGTCATCGGCCCTGCTGATTTCCCGTGGCGCCTGCCAATGCCGGGCTATAGTGAAATCGAACTGACCCTGTCCCCTTATGGCCGCCTTAAAAAGATTGCCAACGATTACAACGCCGATGCAATCCATATCGCGACCGAAGGCCCCCTCGGGCAGGCCGGGCGCAAATACTGCATAAACCAGAACTATGTTTTTACAACATCCTATCACACCCATTTCCCTGACTACGCCGCCAAACGGGTTGCCAAATTCCTGCCTTTTCTTGCCAGGCCGGTTCGTAATTTCCTCATCGGCCAGTTACGCGACTTCCATAACAGCGCCGCCGGGATCATGACCGCGACCCAAAGCCTTGAGAACGAGTTAAAGGACTGGGGGTTTGACAAGCCGATGCACCGCCTGACCCGCGGCGCAAAGCTTGATATTTTCTGCCCCGGCGAAACCGAACTGTTTCAAGATCTGCCGCGCCCGGTCGCCCTGCTCGTAGGACGTGTGGCAATTGAGAAAAACCTCGAAGCGTTTCTCGATATGGCGTGGGACGGCACCAAAATTGTCGTCGGCGACGGCCCGGATTTGGCGGAGCTGAAAGCCCGTTATCCTGATGCGCACTTCGTAGGCAAAAAAGAGGGCAAGGAACTTGGCGCCCATTACCGTTCCGCCGATGTTTTTGTCTTCCCGTCAAAAACCGACACGTTCGGCATGGTGCTGATCGAGGCACTGGCAACCGGCCTGCCAATTGCCGCATATAACGTTACCGGCCCGCGCGATATTATCACCGCGCCCTATCTCGGCGTATTAAGCGATGAAGATCTCGGGCTTGCCGCCAGGCAGGCGCTGTCATTGGCCGCACAGCGCGAAGAACGTTGCCGCCATGTGCAGGAACATTACACCTGGCCGGTCGTTGCACAGCAATTCCTAGAGATTCTGCAGGCTGTCGGCAAATAAACGCTACGAAGCGCTTTTCCCAACAAGGTCAGCATGAAGGCCGATAAAGGCCGGGAATTCGTTTAAAATCACATAGGTCGGTATCGGCGCCAGATATTCGGCAAACCGCCCCTTTGCGACAAACTCTTCACGAAACCGCGACCGGTCGAAATACGGGCCAAGCTTTGCCGGAATGCCGCCCGCAATATAAATGCCGCCATGGGCGCCAATCGTCAAGGCAAGATTACCCGCAACCGTTCCCAAAAACCCCATCATCAGATCAAGTGCCTCACCGCAAAGCGGACAGCTTTTATCAAGCGCCCTTCTGCTGATCTGCTCCGGCTCCAAATCCGGCAGGTCTTCCTGCTTGTCCATACCGCGAAGCGCATTGTAAATATTGACCAGCCCCTTGCCAGAACAAACCCGTTCCGCCGATAAATGACTATATTTGTGGTGCAGTAGCCATTGAAACAAGGCGAACTCGCGCGGCGTTTTTGCCGGCATCGTTACATGCCCGCCCTCGCCCGGTACCGGCCTGTAAGCACGCCCGTCCCACACCAAAGACGCAACACCAAGCCCCGTCCCCGGACCGATAATGCCGATCGAAGCCTCCGGCCTTGGGCTTCCTTCTCCGACCTGCCGAAAATCGATGCCTTCCTCTAGATACGGCACCGCGAGCGCGACAGCCTCGAAATCGTTCATTATTCTGAGCGTTTCCAGCCCGAGGGTCGTCATCGTTTCACTAATGGAAAAAGACCATGGATGGTTGGTCATTTCAAAAACATCGCCCGTTACCGGCCCGGCGACAGCGAACGAGGCCCGGTCAATATCCCGTTCACCTATACCTTGCAAATAATCAGAAACGGCCTCGACAACGCCGGGATAATTCTGGCATTTCAGCACTTTTTCGGCATGTATTCCATCCGGATCGGCGATAGCAAAGCGGGCATTTGTCGCGCCGATATCCGCAATAAGACCTGCCATTTTCATCATTTGTCCCTTCTGAAGACCTGCTTTATATGGCCTCGCCCCAGCCTTTTGACAGGCGCATCGCCGAATTGATCAACCCGACCATCGAATAGGTTTGCGGGAAGTTGCCCCACAATTCATAAGTTTTAAAGTCGAGGTCTTCGGACAGGATACCGACATGGTTCCGCTTTTCCAGCATCCATTCAAATTTCTTCCGCGCCTCCTCTTTGCGCCCGATAGCGACCAGCGCATCGATATACCAGAAGGTACACACAGTAAACGCGACCTCCGGCGCACCGAAATCATCTTCATGGGTATAGCGGTACAGCATCCCTTCATGCAGCAGGTCCTGTTCAATAGCCGCCACCGTACCCACGAATTTTGGGTCCTTTGCATCGATAAAACCGACCTCGTGCAGCAGCAGCAAACTGGCATCAACGCCTTCGCCGCCGAAAGGTTCCACAAAGCTGTTGCGCTCTTCGCTCCATGCTTTTTCAAAAATCACGGCACGAATATGGTCGGCCTTGCCGCGCCAATATTCCGCCCGCTCTTTCAGGCCGAGCTGCGCGGCGATCCGCTCCAGCCGGTCGCAAGCAACCCAGCACATTACCGCAGAAAAAGTATGGACCCTGCCGATCGTACGGAATTCCCATATCCCGGCATCCGGCTTGTCAAAATTCTCCGCCGCGCTTTCACCGAATTTTTCCAGCGCGTGAAAATCATCCAGCGTCCCGGGACGGATCAACCGCTTGTCAAAAAATGCCTGACTGAGCGCGAGAATAACCGAGCCCCAGACATCGTTTTGCTGCTGGATATAGGCCTCGTTACCGATCCGCACCGGCCCCATGCCGCGATAGCCTTTCAGGATTTGCGATTCTTTTTCGACAATAGAATCCTGCAACGCAATACCATAGAGCGGCTGGATATCCCCGCCATTTGCCTTGACCGCAACATTCATAATAAAGCGCATATAATCTTCCATCGCCCTTGTCGTGTTCAGGCGATTCAGCGCGTTAATCACAAACAGAGCATCCCGCAGCCAGCAATAGCGATAGTCCCAGTTGCGCTGAGAGCCGGAAGATTCAGGGATCGAGCTGGTCAGTGCCGCCAGCACCGCCCCGGTATCTTCGAACGTGCACATCTTCAATGTAATCGCCGAACGGATCAGCGGCTCCTGCCATTCATAGGGCAACGCCAGGCTGCGGGCAAAATCCTGCCAGTAACGCACCGTATTCTCGATATAACGCCGCCCGGTGGCGACGATATTCTGCTGCACCGGCTCATCAGGACCTAAGATAAAGGTATATTTCTGGTCCAGCCTGAACGGCACCTCATCAGACACGTACCGGATCGGCGCATCGGTCGAAAGCCGCAGCGTCAGCGCAGTTGAAACATAGCGGATATGATTGCCGCCGCGCGTCACGACAGGCGCGGACGTCCCCCAGTCAAAGCGGGGGCGCACCCGTGCCCGGATACGCGGCGCCCCTTTGATCGGCTCGACCGTCCGGCAAATCACGGTCTCGCGGAAAAACCGGCCATAATGGGCATAACGCGGCGCGCAATCCGTAACCTCGACAATATTGCCGTGCGTATCATGCAGCCTTGTCACCAGCACCGCTGTGTTTTCAATGTAATGCTGCTCGGCCTTTTCAAAATCGACCAGATCAAAGTCCCAGAAGCCCCATTCGTCTTCCGTGCCGTTATAGTCATTCACCAGTGCCGGGAACACCGGATCGCCGTCAAAGTTCGGCATACAGCTCCAGACAATGCTGCCGCGCCGATCAATCAGCGCACTAAAAGAACAATTGCCAATAACGGCCAGATCCAGACTGCTTCTATGTGCTTTACCCATATGTCCCCTGATAACGTCTCGTCAATTAACCCTGATATAATAAAGAGGTTACAGGATCATACAGTTTTTAATAGGGAAAACGAAAAAATTACCGGGCAAAGAGCTGTAAAATTATTTGCCAAGCCGTGCGCTTTTATCGTTCAATAGACGCCATGGCACGCATCCTTATAGCTGAAGACGATTCCACCATGCGGCACTTTTTGGCGATGGCGCTGGAACGTGCCGGTCACGATGTCGAGGCCTGCGAAGACGGCCTCAGCGCCTTGCGGACGCTGGAAGCCGATTGCTCCTTCGACCTGCTGCTCGCCGACATCGTCATGCCCGGCCTTGATGGCGTTGAACTGTCCCAAAAAGCCGCCAAAATGTGCGAAGCGCTAAAGGTCATGTTTATCACCGGCTTTGCCGGCGTCGCCCTCGGCAAACGTAACCCCGGCCACGAAAGCGCGCGCGTCCTGTCCAAACCCTTCCACCTGAAAGATCTGGTCGATCAGGTCGAAGAACTGCTTGCCGCCTAAGCACGAGATCCGCACCGTTTTGACGAGTTTCGCAACAAAACACCAAAAAACGTCACAAAATACTTGAAACCGGCTTATTTTCTGATTAGGAATATCCTTCCTTACATGGGGGCACGTAGCTCAGTGGGAGAGCACTACGTTGACATCGTAGGGGTCGCAAGTTCAATCCTTGCCGTGCCCACCATTTTTAGATTTATGTAGAAAAGCGCCGGTCGGCGCTTTTTATTTATGCAGCAATTAATAACATCAGGCACCACAAACGCATCATCGTCGCCCTGACCGAAACCGACCGGATTATGCAGAAAGTCGACAAGATCGAGTTTTTGCTGCAAGGAGAAGACAAATGACAAAATCAGAATTTTCCCGCCACGAAGCCTTGCAAATGAGCCTTTTCCTTGCCGAGTCTGTTGAGAGGCAACTGCTGGATAATGAATGGGTGAAGGCTGAACCAGAGCTGCATAAAATGGCGGACGAGGCATGCACAATCCTCAATGATTTATATCAGGCCATCGGCAACAAGATATAGCTCCTTCCACACCCAAAATACTTGCCGCTACGCCGGATAAAGGCGTAGAATAAAATATGTCTGGATTTTCAGTCATATAAGGAGTTTCCAATGCGCGATGCTTTTCCCAAGGTGGTCAAATGGAATATCAGTGCTTTTTTCCTGATATTGGGGCTGTATTTTATGTTGCTGGTAGAAGGTACCGGTAATATCCAGCCGATTATACTCGCGATCTTTTGCTTCGGCATCGTCTATTGGCTGTTCAAGGCAAAATCGGAAATGTCGTGGCAAATTAATTTTGCCAGCGCCCTTTCCCTTATCATCGCTGGCGCGGCCGCGACCTATTCGGGCGTCACCTACGGGCTGCTCGGCATGGGGTTTTATCCGGCATGGATCGGCTGGACGTTCCTGCTCGGCACGCCGATCATGGCCTACACGTACAAGAATTATGGCTAGCTTGCATTTGCGCAAAAGCGAATAGCCGGGGCGTTGATACCCCGATCACTGGCCTTTATCTCAAATCCCGACAAAAAAGGGGTGATCTTTTATGGCCACAGCGGTATAATTAGAAAGTTGACACAGTTTTCTTTTCTCAGATAACGGTTCCTATGAAATCTCTCCAAAAGCTTAAATACGTGGCGGTCTGCGCCGCAATCTCTGTTGCCCTCACCGCCGCCGCGCCTGCACGCGCGCAGCAAGATGACGACCTGCCGACCGGTCTGTTACCGGCGCAATCGTCCGTGTCGGTCGATGCCAGCTTTGCAGCAAACGAGGAAACCCACCCGCCATTGCGCCTGACGCCGGATCGTTCGGAAATCATCACCCTTGATGAAAATGTCGATCGCGTAATTATCGGCAGCGATGTAAACATCAATGTTCTGCTGGACAGCTCACGGCGTATTATCGTTGTACCGCGCGCACCGGGGGCAACGCACTTCACCCTGCTCGGGCAAGGCGGCAGAGTTATTATGCAGCGCTATGCCATTGTCGCAAACCCGAAAGAAAAATACATCAGGATCCGCGAAACCTGCATGGAAGACACAGAGTGCGAACCGGTAAGAATGTACTACTGCCCCGGCATGTGCCATGAAATATCTATTCAAGGCCCTAGCAGCGGTAACTCCAGTGGCGCTTCAAGCCTTACCGGCGAAGGCACCGCACCTGTTCCTGCCGGCGGCCCGGCCCTATAATTAATAAAGTCAAAAACAGCCCCGTCTAATCAAAGGATGAGCGAGTTAATCATTATGAATTACAAGAAAAAGCTACTGACCACGTCCCTGCTCCTCACCGCCGCCGTATCGCTGGCGGCGTGCCAGACGACAACAGCGCCCGGCCAGTACGACCGCGAAGCAAAAATCAACGCAGTGATGGAACGCGCTGCAGCCAACGCCAAAGACCGCGGCCAAAGCGAACAGAACATCGTCATTCTGGAACAGCTATACAAGCGCAACAGCAGCAGCCCGGATGCCGCGATGAAGTATGCCCACGCGCTGCGTGGAGAAGGCTACCTAAACCGCGCCGCTCTGGTGTTGAAACCGTTCGCCAACGATCCCGACATCAAAGATGCCAGCCCGGTCATCGAATATGCATCAATTTTGGCGGCAATGGGCAGCTATAGCGAAGCAGAAGCCATGGCCCGCAAAGCCGTACTGCTGAACCCGACATCGGGAAAAGCCTATCACGTACTCGGCATTTCACTTGACGCGCAAGGCCACCACCCCCAAGCACAGGTTGCCTTTGAAAAAGGCCTTGATTACTGGGAAGGCGACCCGAGCCCGATCCTGAATAATATGGGACTGAACCTCGCGGCACAGGGCTTCCTTGACGAAGCAATCGACACGCTTCGCAAGGCTCTGTCCACAGCTCCGAACCGCAACGAAATAGAGCGCAACCTGCGCATTGTTTCCGCCCTGCAATACCAGCCACCAGTCAGCGGCACAAGGCTTGTCCCGGCGCCGCCGCGCAAACCGTCTCCCGCCGAAACCGTTGCCGCGGTCCCCGTACCTGAAGTCGAGCAACTCGGCGAAGGTGAAGTAGAGGATTTTGGCGCTGACGCTAAGGATTAAGTGATTCCTTCGCGCAAAAAAGCGTAACAGGCAAAAGAAGCGGGCGCCAACCGTA
>CBDUPU010000003.1:0-26748 GCA_965369185.1 uncultured Rhodospirillales bacterium | reverse complement strand
CCAGATACGCGACAGAACATCCAGCGCGACTTCTGCGGTTTCTTTCTCGCGCCCGGGGCAGGGTTTGATTTCAAGGTTCAGTCCCAGATCGCACTCGATCAGCACGTCGCAGACTTCCTCAAGCGTCGGCACCTTAATGCCGGCAAAGCTGTCCGCAAACCAGCTGCCCGCTTCAAGCTGCCTGATGTCCTCATACAGCGTTTCTGCTACAAGGCCGGAACCGTTCGTCGTGCGGTCGAGCGTTTCATCGTGAAAGATAATTGGCACATTGTCTTTGGTCAGTTTGACGTCCAGCTCTACCCACTCGACATTCATATCCGCAGCGGTACGAATGGACTCGATTGTATTTTCCGGCGCATATCCTTTGGCGCCGCGATGTCCAATAATCAGGGGAAGTTTCAGACTCATGACCAATCCTTCTAACGGAGGGGAACTTAACTAGTTTCTGGAAGTTTTCGTATTATGTCTGTAGTAATTACCACGTCCCGTTGCCAAGGTATAGAGGAGACTATGAAATGAGTGCGTTACAAGAAAAACCACGGCCAATTGACCAGCAGATAGAGGAATCCCTTCTTGATGGCGCGATCGGCTGGGGCTATGCCGAGGGTAAAATGCGGGGCGTCTTTGCCCGCCGCTTCATTCATAAAGGCGAAGTCATCGAACGCGCGCCGGTCGTGCCGATGGCAAAAGACAATTTGCCCGAAGAAGGCCCGCCGGACGGTTATGTCCTTGAATGGCGCGATGACGTGCCGGGCGAAGAATACGCGCTCGTACTCGGCTATATCATGCTCTATAACCACGGCGAAGACCCGAACACCCACCTTGAAAGCGACTTCACCAACGGCATCGTCGAAGTCACCGCCCTGCGCGACATTCATCCCGGCGAAGAGCTAACCTGGAACTACAACTGCGAACTCTGGTTCGATCCGGTCTAACGTTTGATCTGCCAGTAAAACAAAAGCCCCGGCGGACCGGGGCTTTTTTATGAGGTCAGTTTAAAGCTTCGCCGCAAACGGATCAGGCGTTAGCTTCTTTTTTCTCGTCTTTGACGATGGCTTCACCGGTTTCCTGGTTGACGCGTTTCATCGACAGTTTGATTTTGCCGCGATCGTCGAAGCCGATAACCTGTACCTTCACTTCGTCGCCTTCATTGACAACGTCGGTAGTTTTTGCGGTGCGGGCGTCTTGCAGCTCGGAGATATGGACGAGGCCGTCCTTGCTGCCCATGAAGTTCACGAACGCGCCGAAATCAACGACTTTAACGACTTTACCGGTATAGACCTTGTGCAGTTCCGGCTCGTCGGTCAGGCCCTTGATCCAGTCAACGGCTTGCTCGATTGCTTGCTGGTTTACAGCGGCAACCTTGATTGTGCCGTCATCTTCAATGTCGATCTTGCAGCCGGTAACTTCGGTGATCTCGCGGATCACTTTACCGCCGGTGCCGATAACATCGCGGATTTTGTCGGTCGGGATTTTCAGCGTGACAATCTGCGGAGCAAATTCGCTGATGCCTTCGCGTGACTCGGTCAGAGCCTTGGACATTTCGCCAAGAATATGCAGACGACCGTCTTTGGCCTGAGCCAGAGCGATTTTCATGATTTCCTCGGTGATCGAGGTAATCTTGATGTCCATCTGCAGCGAGGTAATGCCTTCTTCCGTACCGGCAACTTTGAAGTCCATGTCACCAAGGTGATCTTCGTCACCGAGAATATCGGACAGAACAGCGTAATCTTCGCCTTCCTTGATCAGACCCATAGCAATCCCGGCAACCGGGCGCTTTAGCGGTACACCCGCATCCCTCAGTGCCAGCGAGGTGCCGCAAACGCTTGCCATAGAGCTGGAGCCGTTGGATTCGGTGATCTCGGAAACGACCCGCATGGTGTACGGGAACTCTTCTGCATTCGGCAGCAGCGGGTGAACCGCACGCCATGCCAGCTTGCCGTGACCGATTTCGCGGCGACCCGGAGGGCCAACGCGGCCGGCTTCACCGACAGAGTAGGGCGGGAAGTTGTAATGCAGCATGAAACGCTCGCGATATTCGCCAACCAGCGCATCCATGATTTGCTCGTCCTGACCGGTGCCAAGCGTTGCGACAACCATTGCCTGGGTCTCGCCGCGGGTAAACAGCGCGGAGCCGTGAGCACGTGGCAGTACGCCAACTTCGGAAACAATCGGACGAACGGTTTTGGTGTCGCGATCATCAATACGCTTGCCGGTCTTGATGATATCGCCACGAACAACGTCAGACTCAAGCTCTTTAAATTTGGAGCCTACAAGGTTCTCGGTAATGCCGTTTTCTTCATCGACAAATTCTTCAATGGCTTTTTTCTTAACTTCGCCGATTGCGGCCTGACGGTCTTGCTTGACCTTGATGCCATATGCTTTGGCGACATCGCCGGCATATTTCTTTTTCAGGGCATCAGCCATGGCCTTGATGTTTTCCGGTGTTTCCGGCATGTCCCAAGGATCTTTGGCGCACATTTCAGCCAGTTCGATTATGCCGTTAATGACCGGTTGGAAGCCTTTCCAGCCAGCCATAACAGCGTCGAGCATGGTTTCTTCCGGGAGCTCTTGCGCTTCGGATTCAACCATCAGAACGCCTTCTTGCGTACCGGCAACAACCAGATCAAGGTTGCTTTCTTCCATTTCCTGCAGTGTCGGGCAAATGACGTATTCGCCGTTAACGTAACCAACGCGGGCGGCGCCAATCGGCCCCATGAACGGAATGCCGGACAGGGTGAGGGCAGCAGAGCAGCCGATCATCGCAACAATATCGGGATCGTTTTCAAGGTCATGAGAGATAACAGTCGCCATAACCAGAACTTCGTTCAGGAAGCCTTTCGGGAACAGCGGACGAATCGGACGGTCGATCAGACGTGAGGTGAGGGTTTCTTTCTCACTCGGACGGCCTTCGCGCTTGAAAAAACCGCCCGGGATTTTGCCGGCACCATAGGCTTTTCCTGATAGTGAACTGTCAGCGGGAAGAAGTCCTGACCTTCGCGGACGCTTTTAGCTGCGGTAACACAGCACATAACGGTCGTGCCGCCGAGCGTAGCCAGTACGGCTCCATCGGCCTGACGCGCGACCTTACCGGTTTCGAGAACCAGTTTCTTTCCTGCAAAATCGATTTCTTTGCGGTAAACGTTAAACATATTGATTGTAGTCCTTTCTGAATAAATCGTAATCCCCGGGCTTCCGGGGCGATTTGGTAAGTTTCTTGTTGAACTGAAAGGACGGTGATTAAGGCTTTCGGTGGACAGCAGACAGCGGCTCTCATGTGTGTGGGGAACCGCTGTCAACAGTCAACCGTAAGACTTTCACCATCCTTGACAGCCGCTGATTAAATGGCATGATTACAGGGCAAAGTCAAAGAAAAACCGCCATTTTGCGCCCCGGTTATTAACTGCTAAACAAGTACTGATACCTTAATTTTTTACCAGCAAGGAGCCTTAAATGAATACCAAGCACATAAGTACTAATTTCATCAGCCCCGTTTTCTTTTACATGTCCATTGTCCTTTACTTCATGTCAGGCATGAGTATTTTGGCATCTCTGGGGCGGGACCCCGGTTTCTTGATCATCGGACTGCTGACTTTTATTTTGGGATATAACAGCTGGTACTTTGCCGGCAAAGCCAAGGATGTGAAATGACAACCAACTATCTAGTCTTGTTACGCCACGGTGAAAGCCAGTGGAACCTTGAAAACCGCTTTACCGGCTTCACTGATGTCGAGCTGAGCGATACCGGGGTCAAGGAAGCGGCAGAGGCCGGTGAGCGCCTGAAAGCAGCCGATATTCATTTTGACCAGGTCTTTACCAGCACTTTGAAGCGCGCCTTTACAACTGCAAAGCTCGCGCTGGAAAATGCCGGTCAACATGACGCGCTGGCCGGTATGGTGCGCCACGATGATCTGCGGGAGCGTGATTACGGTGACCTTACCGGACTTGATAAGGACGAAACGCGCGAAAAGTACGGTGACGAACAGGTTCATATCTGGCGCCGGTCCTACGACGTGCCGCCGCCGGGCGGTGAATGCCTGCAGGACGTCGTTGAAAAGCGCGTGCGCCCTTATTACGAGGCGAATATCAAACCAATGCTGGAAGACGGCAAGAATGTTCTGGTTGCGGCGCATGGTAATTCCTTGCGCGCCATGCTGATTATTATCGGCGCGGAAACGCCGGATACAATCAACAAGGCGGAAATGCCGACCGGGGTGCCGCTTGTTTTTGAACTGGAGAACGGCGAAATCAAGAACCGTTATTTCCTGCAGGAAAAGAAAGCGGCCTGATCTGCCTGAGATAATGCAGGCTAAATACTGAATGAAAAAGGCGGCCCGTGAGCCGCCTTTTATTATTGCTTAAATTCAATGCCTTGCCGCTTTGCTTCATCGCGAACCATGTTCCAGATCCTTTCGGCAGAACCGGGCAGGATGTCCTCATAAGCCTTGAGATCATAGGCGTCAGCCGGGTAAGAAAATACTTTCTTACACACTTCTCTCAACGGGCCTTTGCCCCAGACAAAATCAGGTGCGGCGGACTTCATGAATTAGCGGCGGATGTTCAGGCGCTCGATCAGTTGCAGATAGCGGCCTTCATCTTTACTTTTCAGGTAATCAAGCAGTTTACGGCGCTGCGCAACCATTTTCAGCAGGCCACGGCGGCTGTGAACGTCTTTTTTGTGGGACTGCATGTGGCTGGACAGGTTGTTGATCCGCTCGGTCAGGATTGCAACCTGAACTTCCGGTGAACCGGTGTCGCCTTTTTTGGTTTCGTATTCGCCAATAAGCTCTTGCTTACGCTCTGCAGATATCGACATCGTTTTCTCCTTCTTAGAGGTTTAACACACGTACCGGCGAGATTTCTGCGCCTGCGACGGTTACGAGGGCAACTGGTTTGCCTGCGTAAACGGCGAGGGCGGTGACGTCATACTCCAGATCAATGCCGGCCTGATGCAGTCTGTCCACATCGGAACGGGCGATAAACAGGAGCTTCTGTCCGTTTCTCAACCGCGAGGCTTCCTTTTCGTTCAGGGCCAGTGCCGGGATGTCGTCCAGCACGGTCTCAACAGGAAGCAATACGTTCTCCGAAGCACCTGCCTCGGAGGCCGAAATATCCCCGATTTCCTTAAGTTTTGCAAGCGAAATCGCATTCTCTTCGGAAAACGGGCCAACGGCGCAGCGGCGCAAATCTGTAATGTAGCCGACAGTGCCAAGCGCCTTCGCCATATCACGGGCGAGGGAGCGCATATAAGTGCCTTTGCCGCACAGGCAGGTGAAGCTGGCCTTGTCCGGTGATGCCTCAACCAGATTCAGTTCTTCGATATAAACGGGGCGTGCCGCCAGATCGCTTTCGCCGCCGCTGCGGGCAATGTCATAGGCGCGCTGGCCATTTACCTTGATGGCCGAATATTGCGGCGGTATTTGCTCGATGTCGCCGGTAAAGCGCGGCAGGATGGCGTTGATAGCGTCAGCTTCGGGGCGTATATCGGAGGTTTCGATGACGTTGCCTTCGGCATCGTCTGTATCGCGTGCTTCGCCCCAGACAACACTGAAGCTGTATATTTTTAGATGGTCCTGGCAATAGGGAATTGTCTTGGTGGCTTCGCCGAGTGCGATTGGCAGGATACCGGTCGCCAGCGGATCAAGAGTGCCGCCATGCCCGGCTTTTTGTGCATTTAGCGTACGGCGGACAATATTGACAGCATCGCTAGAGCTAAGCTCTGCGGGCTTGTCCAGATTGATCCAGCCATTGATAGGAAGTCCTTTACGCTTTCTGCCCATTATTTCTGGCCGTGTCCCTTTGTCTCCGGCAGGGAGTCAAGAATGCGCTCGATACGTTGTGCTTCTTCGAAACTGTGGTCAAAGACAAAATTCACACGCGGCGTAAATTTCAAATTCAGCTTGTGACCGATCTCCCTTTGAAAGTAAGACGCGCAGGCGTTAAGTGCCGGAAGAATACGGTCCATGTCCTTGCCGCCAAGGGTAATGACATAGGCGGTGGCGTTTTTCAGATCGGGGCTGACCCGTACTTCGGATACCGATACGTTCGCGGCATTGTCCAGCAGGGCTTCATCGTCAAAATGGCCGCGCTGGAGAGTTTCGGCAATCGTATGCCGAAGCTGCTCTCCAACGCGGAGCTGTCTCTGTGTGGGGCCTGTGCTTTGCATGGCTTAATCGACCGTACGTGCTTCTTCAATAACTTCGTAGCACTCGATGATGTCGCCGTCTTTGATGTCTTCGTAATTTTCGAAGGCCATCCCGCACTCCATGCCTTCCTTGACTTCCTTGACCTCGTCCTGGTGACGTTTCAAGGTCTTCAAGGTGCCTTCGTGAATGACAACATCATCACGAAGCAAACGAACCTTGGCGCCGCGCTTGACGTTGCCTCTCGATACCACACAGCCAGCGACGTTGCCGACTTTGGTGATACGGAAGACCTGCTTGATAAGTGCCTGACCAAGATATTCCTCGCGGATCTTCGGAGCCAGAAGGCCGGTCAGCACAGCCTTAACGTCATCGATGACGTTATAGATCACGTTGTAATAACGGATTTCTGTGCCTTCGCGCTCGGCCATCTCGCGCGCCTGATTGTTGGCGCGAACGTTAAAGCCGATAATCATGCCGTTGGAGGCGTTGGCCAGCGTAACGTCCGACTCTGTAATGCCGCCGGTGCCTGCATGCAGGACCCTGATACGGACATCTTCGTTTTCTTCTTCAATCTTGCGAAGGGAGCCTTCGATTGCTTCGATAGAGCCATGGACGTCGCCTTTGATAACAACGCTGAGCGTCTGCATGCTGCCCTCGCGGGACGCTGCAAGCATTTGCTCGAAGTTACCGCTGGAGCGAACAGCTGCGGATTTAACGCCCGCCGCTTCACGCTTTTTGCGTTGGCGATATTCGCTAATGCCGCGTGCTTTGCTCTCTTCGGCCACAACGACCAGACGGTCACCGGCTTCCGGTGCGCCGTTCAGGCCGAGAACTTCGACCGGCTCACCGGGGATGGCTTCCTGTACGTTGTTGCCGTGATCGTCAACAAGTGCGCGAACCTTGCCCCATTCGGAGCCAACGACAAACAGATCGCCAATACGCAGCGTGCCTTTTTGTACAAGCACAGTCGCAACGTGTCCGCGGCCTTGTTCCAGCTTGGACTCTACAACGGTACCGACAGCGGAGCGTTTCGGGTTGGCTTTCAATTCAAGAAGCTCTGCCTGGAGCAAAATAATCTCTTCCAGCTCGTCGAGATTCATTCTCTTCTTGGCTGAAATTTCTACAGCAGGCGTGTCACCGCTCAGCTCCTCGACGATAACCTCGTGTTGCAGCAGGTCTTGTTTGACTTTCTGCGGGTTCGCGTCAGGAAGATCGACCTTGTTGATGGCAACGATAATCGGAACATCAGCCGCTTTTGCGTGGTTAATCGCCTCGACCGTCTGCGGCATGATGCTGTCATTGGCCGCAACCACCAGAACGACAATATCGGTGACATTGGCACCGCGAGAGCGCATTTCGGTAAAGGCGGCGTGACCCGGCGTGTCGAGGAAAGTGATTTTCGCACCTGTCGGCATCGTTATCTGATAGGCGCCAATATGCTGCGTAATGCCGCCAGCCTCGCCAGCAACAACATCGGTAGAGCGCAGCGCATCAAGCAGGGACGTTTTACCATGGTCAACGTGGCCCATGATCGTAACGACGGGCGGACGCGGCTGCATATCAGCCGGATTGTCCTCATCCTCGGATTCAATCCCGGATTCGATGTCGGCATCGGTAACGCGTTTGATTTTGTGGCCAAACTCTTCAACCAGAAGCTCGGCAGTATCGGCATCGATCGTTTCGTTGATCGTGGCCATAACGCCCATCTTCATGAGTTCTTTAATGACATCCGCGCCGCGCTCTGCCATACGGTTTGCCAGTTCCTGCACCGTAATGGTTTCAGGGACAACGACCTCACGGACGATTTTTTGCATATCGCCGGATTCCATTGCTGCGAGACGAGCTTTTTCACGCGCGCGCCTTTGGGCGGCGAGTGAAGGACCGCGATCGCGTTCGTAATCCTCGTTGAGAACCTGTGTAACGGTAAGCTTGCCGCCACGACGCTTGTTGCCGCCGGTGCGGGCAGGGCTGCGTGGCGCCTGACGCTTCAGGCGTGCGCGATAGGTTTCTTCTTCTTTCTCGTCAGCAGCAAAGATGTCCTTCTTGCCTTTGTTGGCATGAGGAGCTTCCTGACGATGCGGGCCGCCTTCGGCCTGCTGGGCAAGGGCCTGCTCGGCTTTAATGCGCTGCTCTTCTTCTTCGATCTTCTTGAGCTCTTCCAGCTCTTTCTGGCGAAGATCTTCTTCTTCCTGCGCCTTTTTCTCTGCGGCGCTTTGCTCTTCAACTTCTTTCGGAGGAGCGTTTTTGGCTTCCTCTTTCTTGCGCTGAGCCTCTTTTTCGGCTTCCTGCAGCGCACGCATACGCGCTTCGCGCTCTTCAGAGGTTAGCTGGTGAAGTTCGCCCTGCTGTGGCTGCTGCTTGTTATCATCCCCGGTTGCAGGCGTAGGGCTTGGCGTCGTCGGGGCCGCGCTACGCTTGCGCCGAACCTCCACAGCAACCGTTTTGCCACGGCCCTGCGAGATATTTTGTACGGATGAAGGCTTTGATCCCCCTTTGAGGCTCAAAGTCCCGCCCAAACTGAGCGTTTTCTTTGTTTCTTTGTCTTTGGTGTCGCTCATAAGCTGTCCTTTTACACGTTTGCCTGCCTAAATTCCAGTGCGCGAAGTTTCTTAATCGAAGACTACGCATTGCCGGCGGCTTTGATTTCTTCATTTTCAGCGGATTCACTGGCAACGTCGCCAGCATCTTCAGTCGTGGCTTCTTCCTCACCCTCGAACCAGTGAGCGCGCGCCCGCATAATCAGCTTCTCTGCATCGGATTCTGCGATCGCGTCAGCGCCCAGTATTTCAACGAGTTCGTCCGTTGCCAGATCGGCAAGGTCGTCACGACTTTTAACGTCATTTTCGCCGAGTTTGATAATAACATCGGGCGTAAGACCTTCAAATTCAACCAGATCGTTCTCGATGCCGAGTTCTTTCTGCTTTTCTTCCAGCTGCTTTTGCTGCTCTTCCATCCAGCTCGTCGCACGATTTTTCAGCTCGGCGGAGATTTCTTCCTCAAAGCCCTGAATGTAGTTCAGTTCCTCAATCGGGGTTTCAGCAATTTCCTGAATGCTGGTGAAGCCTTCAGCAACAAGCAGGTGCGCGATGACCTCATCAACGTCCAGCCCTTGAATAAATAGGGTAGAGCGTTTTTTGAACTCTTCTGCGCGACGTTCGGATTCTTCTTCTTCGGTCAGGATATCAATGTCCCAGCCGGTCAGGATAGAAGCAAGCCGAACATTCTGACCGCGACGGCCAATGGCAAGGCTGAGCTGTTCATCAGGAACAACAACTTCCATACGCTTGCTGACTTCATCCAGAACCACTTTGGACACTTCAGCCGGTGCAAGTGCGTTCACGGTAAAAGAAGCAACATCATTCGTCCATGGAATAATATCGATTTTTTCGCCCTGAAGCTCGTTCACAACAGCCTGAACGCGGCTGCCGCGCATACCGACGCAAGCGCCGACCGGATCAATCGAGTTGTCACGGGATTCAACGGCGATCTTGGCGCGGCTACCCGGATCACGGGCAACGGCGCGGATTTCGATGATACCGTCATAAATTTCCGGCACTTCCTGGGTGAAAAGCTTCTTCATGAACTCAGGACGCGTACGTGACAGGAAGATCTGCGGTCCGCGCGGCTCTTGCCGGACGTCATAAATATAAGCGCGTACGCGGTCGCCGTTTTTCAGGTGTTCGCGCGGCAGGCACTCATCACGGCGCAGCATGGCTTCGGCGCGGCCGCCAATATCGATTGTGGCATTGCCATACTCAACACGCTTGATCACACCGTTGATCATTTCGCCGGTACGGTCTTTAAATTCTTCATACTGGCGCTCGCGCTCCGCTTCGCGCACTTTCTGAACAATAACCTGCTTCGCGGTCTGTGCGGCAATACGGCCAAAATCCAGCGGCGGCAGGTCATCAATAAGGAATTCGCCCAGTTCGGCATCTTTTTTAATGCGCTGTGCTTCAGCCAGAGTAAGCTGCTTGGCTTCATCTTCGATTTCTTCAACAACTTCGCGATAACGCTTGAGGTCAATGGCACCGCTCTTGCGGTCGATATGCGCGCGAATGTCGTGGTCGTGGCCGTATTTCGAGCGGCCGGCTTTCTGAATGGCCTCTTCCATGGCTTCCAGAACAATGTCCCGGTCGATGTTCTTTTCACGGGCAACGGCGTCAGCGACTTGTAGAAGTTCAGTCATGTCTTTCCTCGTTCAGATACTTATCTAATTAAATGCTTCAATTTTTTTTCGAACCGGCTGTTTTCTTTAACAGTTCATCGGTCATAACCAGCTTCGCTCTTTCAACCCCGTCAAAAGGGAGGTAGGCCAGCCCGTGATCTGTTTCCAGCACAACTTCATTTTCTTCAATGCCCTTCAAGCGACCGCGAAAACGCTTCTGTCCCTCGATCGGCGGGCTTACTTCAACTTTCACCTCATAACCGGCGAAGTCGGTAAAATCTTGTAATTTAATGAGCGGACGGTCGATGCCGGGAGAACTGACTTCCAGCCGGTAGCGTCCTTTGATCGGGTCTTCAACTTCCAGCAACGTCGCAATTTCGCGGCTTAGCGCAGCGCATTCATCGACGCCCAGATTACGTGTTTCCGGGTTTTCGGCCATAATCTGCAAGTCAGGCCCTTGCATATGCACCAGCACAAGCTCATAGCCCTGTTCTTCAATGACAGGCTGAACCAGCGTGGCGATCTTTTGTTCAAGTGCGTTTAGTTTCATTCTTCAATCATTCGGCAACAAAAAAGGCGGGCCTCTTTATGAGCCCACCCTTATCAATTCCGGGTTTTGCAGGAAATATAGGGATTCGCGCCCCAAAAGGCAAGTGTAAAATATATTTTCCGCGCCTTGTTGTTTGCAATTCCTAGACTTTTTTAAAGATCAGGTAACTCATCCTGCTGGCGCCTTTTGCGCCTTTTTGTTCATAGCGCGTTTTAATCCAGTCTGCGGGCGGGGTACGCCAGTCTTCTGCTTTCTCCGCCGTCCAGATAAAGGAGGGGTGGGCGGATGCTTCGGTGACCATCCATTCTGCCAGATCGGGAACGTCTGTGGACATGACAAGCAGGCCGCCAGGTTTGAGGATGCGGGCAAACTGGTCGAGATTTTTCTGGTTAATAATGCGGCGCTTATGGTGGCGCTTTTTATGCCATGGATCGGGGTTTAGAACATACATGCCGTCCAGACAGCTATCTTGTAATGAATTTGCGATCATCATCGCGTCATCCATAAGTACTCTGACATTGCTATGCGGCTTGTCCTTTATGCTCTTAAGGAAAGCAGACATGCCGTTGCTAAACGGCTCCGCGCCAAAAAACGCGTAATCGGGGTGGCGCTCCATCAGGGCCGCCAGATGCTCACCGTTGCCAAAGCCGATTTCAAACCAGTATGCGCGGGCAGGGGACTCGAACAAGTCCGCCGGTGCCAGCTCACCTTTTTCCACAAGCAGCTCAGCCGGAACCTCCAGCACAGGCAGGAGATCATCCAGCACGGCACGGCGTTCTTTATTCATAGGCCGACCGGTGCGGCGGCCATATACACGTTTCTCGGGTTTTTGCATGTCAGGCATTTTGTAGCCTTAAAAAGTAACCCCGGCAAGCGCCGGGGTTATAAATCTTGCTGTAAATGCATTTAAAGGTCGAAATTGCCTCTTCTAATGATTTCATTGGTGTTCTTGTCTGACGCGCCCAGCTGCTTACTGATTGTTCTGAACGCTTCGGCGCTTTGAACCCCGTTACTTTCAAAACCGTCGCCGGCAATCATAAATATATGGTTGAAGCGCATATTTCGCGCCAGCGCATCTGTCTTGTCGCCGCCCTGCGCATAAAAAGTGGCTGTCTTTGGCAGGCGGCCTTTAAATTCAACATGCCCGAAAGCGTAATCCGGGCCCGCATTTTTATTTGTCGGGCGTATTTTAATTTCAACGTATTGTGCTTGTTCCCAGATATCTTTGGTAATCAGAGAGAAGTCGCTCGTTGTCAGAATTTCTGCCTCTTCGTTCTTGGCATCAAGGTTTTTCTGGTCTTCTGGATCCAGCATAAAGGTCGTGTAAGCCTTCGCGCGTGACAATAGCTTTATGTCAGGTGTGCATTTCGTGCCAAATGCATGTTCGCAGGCACTCTTAAATTCACGGCCAATTTCCATGAACTGGTTGTAGCTAAGGCGGCAAAACAGATTTGATAGGCAAAAACGAGTCATATTACTTCCCCTGCGTGTTTATGTGGCGGCACAATAACGCAAAAGGAAGCAATATGTCAAATGAGGTCGTTGGGGTTTAACCGATTATTTTCTGTAGTGCATCTACGAGGTCAAGCTTTTCCCAAGAAAAACCGCCGTCAGCTTCCGGCGTGCGGCCGAAATGTCCGTAAGATGCAGTTCGCGCGTAAATAGGGCGGCGCAGCTTCAAATGGTTGCGAATACCGCGGGGGCTGAGATCCATGGCCTTTTGAATTGCGCTGACCAGAACCTGCTCCGGCACGTTACCGGTGCCGTGCGTATCCACATAAATTGACAGCGGCTTGCTGACACCGATCGCGTAAGAAAGCTGGATCGTGCATTTGTCGGCATATTCCGCCGCAACGATGTTTTTTGCAACGTAACGTGCGGCATAAGCTGCAGAGCGATCTACTTTTGTAGGATCTTTACCGGAAAAAGCGCCGCCACCATGCGGGCAGGAACCGCCGTAAGTATCTACAATGATTTTGCGTCCGGTAAGTCCGGCGTCGCCAACCGGGCCGCCAATAACAAAGCGGCCTGTCGGGTTAACGTAAAATTCGTCCTCCGGGCACATCCAGCCCTCCGGAAGTACGTCCTGCACATGCGGGCGTACCATCGCGCGAACGTCTTCCTGTGTAAGGCTTTCGTCGTGTTGTGTTGACACAACAACCGAAGTTGCGCGCACGGGCATGCCATCGCGATATTCCAGCGATACCTGTGATTTGGAATCCGGCCCGAGTTTGGACAGGGCCCCGGAATGGCGCGCTTCTGCCAGCGATTTCAAAATCTGGTGCGAATAGTGAATGGCTGCAGGCATCAGAACGTCTGTTTCCCGGCATGCATAACCGAACATTATGCCTTGGTCGCCGGCACCTTCATCTTTGTCGCCGGCGGCATCAACGCCGACGGCAATATCTGCTGATTGCTTGTGAACCTTGATATCGACGTTGATTTTGTCCCAGTGAAAATCATCCTGCTCATAGCCGATATCTTTGATTTTAGCGCGGGCAATGCGCTCAAGGTCATCATAGCTGATTTCGGAAGAACTGCGCGTTTCACCGAAAATGCCGAGATAATTGGTTGTTGTCAGGCATTCGATAGCAGTTCTGCAATCATCATCCTTTGTCATGTAATGATCAAGGATCGCATCGGAAATCTGGTCGCAGATTTTATCCGGATGGCCTTCGGAAACGGATTCTGATGTGAAAATAAAATCTTTTAGGGGCGCTTTTTCCGCAGCTGTATTTGCAGGAAAGACCGGCTTTTCTTTCGTCATGGTAGTCATTGGCTCAATTATTCGCTGTTTGTTATGGCTGAAATCAGAAATCAAAGCCTAACAGAATTCATAGGCGGCGCAAGAAGAAACCCGCTTCGCGTACTTATTTGGTTTCGCTGCGCATGCTGGCGGCCATGGTTTTGATCATCTTGAAAAGATCTCTGCGCATTTTTGCATCTGGGATGGAATAATACTCACGGATCAGATCAAGAGTCTCTTTTTTGCTCATCGGGTCTTCATCGCCCATAAAGCCGTCTTGCTCATTATCGGCAAAACCATAATTCGGCAGTGCTGCGCCAGTCTTTTTGTCGCTGAAATTTTCAAAGAAGTAGGAGATTGAAACGCCCAGAACTTTGGAGAACTGCCACAGACGGCTGGCACTTACCCTGTTTGTTCCGCGTTCGTATTTCTGGATTTGCTGAAAGGTAATTCCCACTGCGTCAGCGAGCTTCTCCTGACTCATACCAAGTAGGTTACGTCTTGACCGCAGCTTTTCCCCGACATGAATGTCGACTGGGTTGGGTTGACCTTTTTTGTTTGTAATAGCCATTTTTTTAATATGTCTCAAAAAAGAGTGATAGGTTTAGCGTTACTAGTGCAAGCGATGCAAGTAGAATCGCCTTGTTGATTACATATTTAGTCTAATTTTGAAAAAAGTCCATGCCAACTTTGATATACAAATAACCCAGCTAAGAAAAGTAGTGAAAAGAAAAAGATTTTGTCGCGTAATTTTGCATAGAGTGTTGGCGTGGCCAACGGTTGTGGCAAGTTGGTGTTTATGCCGGCGGTTTCAAACAGCGCTGGCAAGTGTACGGCCAACCGGATCTATCACACCTGAAACTCCGGTGTTTGCGGCACGTATAACGGGAAGCCCTTCCTCTATGGCGCGGAACTTGGTCTTTACAAAATGCTGGTACGGGCCGGCGCTGTCACCGTACCAGGCGTCATTTGTTACGTTGATAATAAAATCGGGACGGGGTGTTTTGGCAGTTACCGCACCGGGAAAAATGATCTCGTAACACACCAAGGGGCTGTAAGTGCCGATTCCCGGTAAGGGAATCGTTTCAGGACCGTTTCCTGCCACAAAGCCGGAAAACTGTACCAGCGGCGTTAGCGGCAACCACTTTTGTAGCGGAATATATTCCCCGAACGGCACAAGGTGCGACTTGTCATAGGCGCTGATCATCTCAAGATTGCCGTTAAAAGCCGCAAGGCTATTAAAGTAGCTGGTGTCACCAGTGTCGCTGCGCTCAAAGCGCATCATACCGGTCAGCAGGAAGACGGGGCTTTGATAGGATGTGACCAAGCGCTCCATGGCGGTTTGCGCCCGCGGCCTGTTCCGCATGACATACCCTTGGGAAAGTGCGGTTTCCGGCCAGACAATGATGTTTTTCAGGCTTTGGTTTATTTCAGCAGGGCGTGACAACTCGATCAGCCTGTCAAAATTTTTCGACGCTTTTTCCGGGCTCCACTTGTCTTCTTGCGCAATATTCGGCTGGACCAGACGAATAACAACGTCTTCCTTCAAGGCCGTAGGATTAACGGCAATTCTCTGGTGTCCGTAGCCATAGCTGGCCGCCATGGTCACGAGCATAAACAGGATAAGCGCAGCCTTTGCCCGCGCTCTGGCTTGCCAGACCATCAAAAAGCCGGGCGAAGCACCCCAGATAAGCGTAAGCAGGCTCAGAAAATAAATGCCGCCGACAGAAACCAGCTGCGCCATAGGCAGGCTTGTATCCCAGATATAGCCATACAGATTCCACGGAAAACCGGTAAAAATGTGCCCGCGCAACCATTCGGCACCCATAAGCAGCAGGACAAAAAGCGAAAAACCGGCAAGGCTCCGCAGCGGTGCGTGGCGTACTGCAAGTCCAGCGGCAATGGCAGGAAACAGGGCCAGGAGCATCGGCAGTCCTGCCACGGCAAACGGCCAGACCCAGGCAAACTCATTGCCTTCGACCAGCAAGGCGTTGGCGATCCAGCTCAGGCCGCACGTGAAATAGCCGAAACCGAACAGCCAGCCATAAAAAAATCCTGCCCGCGGACGGTCAAGCGTTGAGAGCAAAATGTAAAAAATGGAAAAACCGGCAAATAGCAGCGGCCAAAGCCCCCACGGCGGCTGCGCAGCCACGACAACGATGCCGGAAACAAAGGCTGTAAGCGCTTTGAGCGGCGAAGGCCATGACCGTATCTTGTCAGGCAGCTTTCCTAACGAGGCAAAGTTCATGGCTTTGCTTGTGCGGGAATATTATTCCGATGGCAAGGGAATATTTTTGATCTGTACGCGGTTTACCCGGCGCGGGTCGGCGTCAATAATCTCGAATATCATGCCGTTTTCGTGCGTGATGATCTCGCCGCGCGCCGGAACCCGTCCGGCAATGGAAAAAACAAGACCGCCGAGCGTGTCAATGTCTTCGCGCTCTTCTTCGGTCAGGATCTCGCCGTACATTTCTTCGAATTCATCAATATCAAGCCGGGCATCCGCCAGAACGGTGCCGTCTTTATTCTCGATAATCTGCGGATCTTCGCCCTGATCGTATTCGTCTTCAATCTCGCCGACGATAGACTCTATGATATCGTTGATCGTGACTAGGCCGTCGATCCCGCCAAACTCGTCAACCACCAGCGCCATATGCTTGCGCATTTGTTTCATCATCAAAAGCAGGTCCAGCACATGCATGGACGGTGAAACGATCGGTACGTCGCGCAGCAGGTTCTGTATTTCAACCTTCCGGTTGTCTGCAAGGCAGCCAAGTATGTCTTTAATGTGAATCGTGCCGACAACATCATCCATGGTCTCGCGGTAAACCGGAATACGGCTGTGCTGTTTCTGCGAGAGCATCTGCAGAAGCTCTTCTTGAGAGGTGGTGATATCAATGGCAAAAATGTCCGCCCGCGGGATCATCACATCGACAACGCGATCGTCCTGCAGTTTCAGAATATTGGACAGAAGCAGCCGTTCGTGCGCGGAAATGGAAGCAAATTCATCGTTGCTGTTTTCCGCTTCGACAATATATTCCTCAATGGCTTCGCGCAGCGTTGTGTCGCTGCGGCCTTTGATCAAATTCCTGATTTTTTGCAGGATAGAAGAAGAATCGTTGCCGTTCTGGGTATTCGCCGCAGTCTTTTTACGTGCGGTATTTTTGTCCTGGGATAGAGAAGGGCGCTCCGGACTCGGAGGTTCCCCTTTTTCTTCGATAGCGTCGGTCATTCTGAACATTTTCTTTTCACTGATTATGCCATAAAAGTTGCTTCGGAATAAGGATTTTCAATCCCCATCTCTTTTAAAACTGCAATTTCGATGCTTTCCATTTCTTCGGCTTCATCCTCTGTTTCATGGTCGTAGCCGAGAAGATGAAGCGTACCATGAACAACCAAATGGGTAAAATGGTCTTCAAAGCTTTTGCCTTGCTCCTTTGCCTCCCTGACGATGGTCTCGTAGGCAAGAATAATGTCGCCGAAGGGCAGCGGGTCATATGCCGGGATGTCTTCGTAAAAGTCTGTCTGGGCATAGGATAGCACGTTTGTAGGCTTGTCCTTGCCGCGATGCTGACGGTTCAGGTCACGTATAAAAGCATCATCGCACAGTAGCAGCGAGACTTCTGCGCTGCGTTCGGCGATTTCCGGATAGATATCCGTATGCTCGACCGCGCCATGGATCGCGTCGCTGATAAGCGGCCGCAACGCCTCTTCGTGCGCAGCCCACTCCTCGAACTGGGTCGATATGCCTATCTCTATGAGAATGGTTTTATTCCTTTTGTCTGCCTGATTCATACGCTTCGATAATCTTGCTGACAAGTTTGTCACGCACGACATCGCGCGCCGTAAAGTTGACAAAAGCGATGCCCTCGACATCCTGTAGCATCTGCTGCGCTTCGACAAGGCCTGAATATGTTTTGGGCGGCAGGTCGGTCTGGCTGGGGTCGCCGGTGATCACCATGCGAGAATTCTCGCCCATCCGTGTCAGGAACATAAGCATCTGCATCTGGGTGCTATTCTGCGCCTCGTCCAGAATGATAAAAGAGTTGTTCAGCGTGCGACCGCGCATGAAAGCCAGCGGAGCGATTTCAATCTCTTCGGTTGCCAGCCTTTTTTGCACCTTGTCCACGGGCATGGTGTCATGCAGCGCGTCATAAAGCGGTCGCATATAAGGGTCCATCTTCTCTTTCATCTCGCCGGGCAGAAATCCCAGGCGTTCGCCGGCTTCCACAGCGGGACGTGACAAGATAATCCGCTCGACTTCGCCGCGCTCAAGCATCGATACGGCCATGGCCACCGCAAGATAGGTTTTACCCGTACCGGCGGGGCCGATACCGAAGACCAGTTTATTGTCCTGCATCGCCTTCATGTAAGTTGCCTGTAACGGCGTGCGCGGCTGCAGCTTCTTTTTCTGGGTAACAATACGGATATGCTGGTCGGCGCCTGAGGCATGCGGAGCATCACCATTATTGCCTTGCCGCTGATGCTCTTCAAAAAAACGTAGCGCGGAGTCAACCGTGTGCGGATCGACTTCATGGCCTTCAATAAGCCGGCTCCATAGGCCCTCAAGAATAAGGCGCGCTTTATGAGCCTCTGCGCCGCTTATAAGAATCTCGTTGCCCCGATTGGTGATCTGGACATCAAACGCCTTTTCAATTTTCTGAAGGTTGCCGTTACGCTCGCCGTAAAGGGCGGGTACCAGACGGTTGTCATCAAATATAATGCGCTCTTGCTGTGGCTTGCTTATGATCTTTGCCTCATATTGTCTTAGATAAGTTTATTATCTCAGATTCAAAGGCTTAGAGCAATATTTTACGCTTGGGGCGCATCAGGTTTCGGCGCAGGCGCTTCAGCCTTTTTGCGTTCGGCAAGGCGCTCATAGCCTTTAAGAACTTCCGTCACCATTTCGTGCCGCACGACATCATCGGATGTGAAGTGATGAATGTAGATGCCGTTAGCATCTTCCAGAGCTTCTACCGCCTGAACCAGACCGGACCCGACGTCTTCCGGCAGGTCTGTCTGGCTAGGGTCGCCTGTGATGACCATTTTTGAGCCTGGGCCAAGGCGCGTCAGGAACATTTTCATTTGTTCCTCCGTCGTGTTTTGCGCTTCATCCAGCAGAACAAACGCATCCTTTAGTGTACGTCCGCGCATAAAGCCTAGTGGCGCGATTTCAAGCGTGTTGCCAACCATGTTCTTCCAGTTCGGCAATAATTCGTCCAGCGCATCGTAAATCGGGCGCATATACGGATCAACCTTGTCTTTTTGGTCGCCCGGTAAGAAGCCAAGTTTTTCACCGGCTTCTACGGCAGGGCGGCAGATAATGATTTTTTTGCAATCGCCACGCTCAAAAGCGTCAACTGCGGCAGCAACCGCGATGTATGTTTTGCCGGTTCCCGCATCGCCGCAGCCGAAGGAGATTGTGTGCTCCAGAATGCCTTTCAGATAAGCTTCCTGAGACTTGCGAGGTGTAATTTCCTTGTTCTTCAGCCGTAGGGAATGGCCGTTAAAACCGGCGGTCAGCTTTTTGGAGTTCGGGTCTTGCGTGCTCATGACGTGATCGATTTTTTTATCAATCAGATCATTGGCAATCTCGCCGCCGTCAGCGATGATCTCCGCAAGCTCTTCGATAATTTTTTTAGCTGTCTGGCACTCTTTGTATGTGCCGTTGATGATGGTGACTGGGTTGTTGTCTGCTTTGATTGTAACGCCGATTTTGGCGGCAAGTCTTTTCAGGTTGCTGTGTTCTGCTCCGAACAGTTTATTCTTGTCAAGGTCCTGCTCCAGTACGACTTGCGCTTGCTTATTTTTCTGCGGCATTCTTGTTACTCTCCCTGACTATTAAAATTTGGCTTTTTGCCTATATCAACTCACCCGTAAGTGAATTCGCATGGGCATCTTTTACCATAACCATGCGGGTTTTGCCATAATTTTCTTCTGTGGAGGTAACATGAATTGCCTGATTATACGGTGTCCGTGCGTGTAGCTGGCCGTTCTTCGTGCCTTTGCGATCGAACAGGACAGGCATGGTTTGACCGACCATGCTCCGGTTATATTCATATTGCTGTTCGTTCAGCAATGCTTGCAGGCGCATGATCCGTTCTGTCTTTACCTTTTCATGGATTTGGCCGGCCATGTTTGCCGCGGGTGTACCGGGGCGAGGGCTGTATTTGAAAGAATAGGCAAAGGCATAAGTTACGTCCCGCACGATTTGCATCGTATCTTCAAAATCCTGATCGCTCTCGCCGGGGAAGCCGACAATAAAGTCAGACGACATTGCAATGTCAGGCCGCGCCTTTTTAATCTCGGCAATAATATCGCGGTAGCTGTCTGCCGTATGCTTGCGGTTCATGGCCTTAAGAATACGGTCGGAACCGCTCTGGATAGGCAGGTGCAGGAATGGCATCAGTTCAGGAATGTCCTTGTGCGCGTCGATCAGTTCCTGGTCCATGTCGCGCGGGTGCGAGGTCGTGTAGCGAATGCGCTCCAGCCCGTCAACTTCAGCAAGAGCGGCAATCAATGCGCCCAGCCCGTATGTTTTGCCGTTTGGTCCTGTGCCGTGATACGCGTTGACGTTCTGCCCCAGCAGGGTAATTTCACGCGCTCCAGCCTCTACCAACTTCTTAGCTTCATCCGTTATGCTGCTGACATTGCGTGAAAATTCAGCGCCGCGTGTGTACGGCACGACGCAGAAAGTACAGAATTTATCGCAGCCTTCCTGTACGGACAGAAAGGCGGTAACGCCCTGATTGTCATTTTCCTGCGGCAGGTGATCGAACTTGGAATCAAGCGGCATTTCCGTGTTCACGACGCGCTCGCCCGTTGCTTTCATCACCATTTGCGGCAGCTCGTGATAGGTTTGCGGGCCGAATACCATGTCCACATAAGGCGCGCGCTTCATGATGAAGTCGCCTTCGGCCTGCGCAACGCAGCCTGCCACCGCCATCAGCGTGCGCTCGCCCTTGGCCTTTTTGGCTTCCATATGTTCTTTGAGACGACCCAGCTCCGAAAACACCTTGTCGGTTGCTTTCTCCCGGATGTGGCAAGTGTTCAGGATAATCATATCCGCGTCCTCGGGCGTATCGACCGGCTTGTAGCCGAGCGGACCGAGCACGTCTGCCATCCGATGACTGTCATAGACGTTCATCTGGCAGCCCCAGGTTTTGATGAATAGTTTTTTGTTCTTGGTATCTGACATGATAGGGCGTTATAAACCATGAAGTAGGGCGCTAAATCAAGAAAAAGCGGCAGGCGATAATGGCAAAAGCAATTCTGGCACTCAGTAACATTCCGCCGATAGGGCTTGAACCGCTCGACAGCGACTTCGAAGTTATTCGTCTGTGGAAAGAAAGCGACCCGGAGAGTGTAATGCAGGCGCGGCGAACGGACATCGTCGCGATCGTGTCCAACTGGTCTCGCCCTGTGGGGCGTCACTTGATGGAGGCGCTGCCAAATCTGGAAATCATAGCAAACTTTGCGGTCGGTACGGATAACATAGATATGGATGCCGCTCGCGAACGCGGCATTGCCGTAACCAATACGCCGGATGTTTTGACGGATGATACCGCCGATACCGCGCTGGCTCTGATGTTGTGTCTGGCGCGGCGCGTTGTTGAAAGTGATGCGTATGTCCGTGTCGGCAAATGGGCGAACGGCCCGATGCCGCTCGGTACCAGCCTGACGGGAAAAACAGTCGGCATTGTCGGGCTTGGCCGGATCGGCGGTGCGATTGCAAAGCGGGCGGCCGCGTTTGGAATGAACATTGCCTATCACGGGCGGAGTGAGAAAGACGTGCCCTATCACTTTTATCCACAGCTTCTGGCGCTGGCGCAGGATGCTGATTTTCTGGTTTTGTCTTGTGCCGGAGGAGATCAAACCAGTAAACTGGTTGGGGAGCAGGAGCTGAAAGCTCTGGGCGCTGGCGGTTTTCTCGTTAATGTGGCCCGTGGCTCCGTGGTGGATGAGGAGGCGCTTTTGGTTGCGCTGCGCAATAAAAACATTGCAGGCGCGGGGCTGGACGTTTATGAGAACGAACCATATGTCCCTGACGCGCTTTTTTCGATGGATAATGTCGTGCTTTTGCCGCATGTCGGCAGCGCGACCGTCGAAACCCGTGCTATGATGGGGCAACTGGTCATCGATAATATCCGGGCGCATTTTGAGGGCGCCCCCCTGAAAACACCGGTAACGAACTATTAAGTGGTAGCAGTGGTAATTGTGGCAGTAATGAAATTTAAACAGGCGCTTCTTTTTTCTATTCTTGTCCTTGCCTTGAGCGCCGGAACGGCCATGGCAGGATCCTGCTACACTCAGGCCGAAGCAGAGGCAGAGCAAGGGCTGCGCATTCATAGCGAGCTTATGGTGATTGGTCTGAACTGCCAGAATATGCGCTTTTCCAACGGTACGAACCTGTACGTAGAGTACAACCAGTTTACCCGCGATAATGTCGATATCTTCGCCGGGTATGAACAGCGCCTGCTGGCCTACTTCAAACGGCGCGGAGACACCGATCCGGAAGCGTCGCTGAATACGCTGCGCACCCGCATGGCGAACGCCATCTCGAACAGTGCAGCGCGCATGAAGCCGGATCAGTTCTGTAACCGTTATGCTGCCCGGATTTTCAAAGCATCCTCAATGGACCGCGCTGCGTTAAAAGAGTGGGCTTCTACAATTTACCCGTCCCATCCGGTTTCAGAACCAATCTGTGAACAATAATCTGCGGGCTGTTGCCGTAACCCGTTTCGCTTAATATCCTTGTTGAATCGAAATGATTCCGGGGAGGGAATAAGCGATGAATATTGATTCCGCCATCAATGACGTTTTTGGCAGGCTGGCTGATATTTCTGAGGCCGTTATATTTTACAGTCTTGATATCGGTCTGAAAAACGCTGCCGGAGACCCGATCATGGTGCCTTTGATCCTGCTGTGGCTGGCAGCGGCGGCATTCTTTTTCACCTTCTATTTTGGCTTTATCAATATTCGTTACTTCAAGCATTCCGTTGAAGTGGCCCTGAATAAGCATGCCGAGCCAAATGCCGATGGCCAGATCAGCTCGTTTCAGGCGCTCGCGACCTCCCTGTCCGGAACGGTAGGCCTCGGTAATATCGCCGGTGTGGCTGTGGCTATCACAGTCGGCGGCCCCGGCGCGGCCTTCTGGATGGTGATTATGGGCCTGTTCAGCATGTCCACCAAGTTTATCGAAGTGACGCTCGGCGTTAAGTACCGCCATCATCGTACGGGCGAGCATCCGGAAACAATTTCCGGCGGCCCGATGTATTATTTGCGCGATGCAATCGGCAACCGTGGCATTCCTTATCTCGGCACTATACTGGCTGCGATGTTTGCTATTGCCTGTGTCGGCGGCTCAATCGGCGGCGGCAATATGTTTCAGGCAAATCAGGCCTACAGCCAGCTGCTTAACGTGACCGGCGGCGCGGAAGCGAGTTGGCTGGCCGGGAAAGGGTGGTTGTTTGGCCTTGGTCTTGCGACCATGGTCGGTGCTGTGATTATTGGCGGCATTAAATCGATCGCGCGCGCGGCGTCGGCAATCGTGCCGGCCATGGCAATGATTTATCTTCTCGCCGGTTTTGTTGTCATTTTTATGAACATTGCCGAGCTCCCGAATGCCTTCAGCGTTATCCTCTCTAGCGCGTTTTCTCTTGAGGCAGGCATCGGCGGCTTGATTGGCGCCGTACTGGCGGGTGTGCAGCGCGCAACCTTTTCTAACGAGGCGGGGCTGGGCTCTTCTGCGATTGTTCACGCCTGCGCGAGAACGAACATCCCGGCAAAGCAAGGGATCGCCGGCATGATGGGGTCTTTTGTCGATACTGTTATTATTTGTACGATGACCGCCTTGATCATAGTTATTTCAGGCGCTTACCTGAATAGCGAAGGTGTGGCGGGCGTTTCCCTCACATCCGACGCGATGGGCAGTGCTGTGTCCTGGTTCCCGTATCTGTTGGCCCTGTGCGTTTTCCTGTTCGCTTATTCGACTCTCATTACATGGTATTATTACGGTGAAAAAGCGCTCACCTTCCTCTTCGGAGATAAGGACGCTCTGGTGCTGTCTTATAAGCTGATATTCTGCGCCTTTGTCGTCATCGGTGCGGCGGCAGAGCTTGGGAACGTGATCCGTTTTTCTGATGCGATGATCCTGTCCATGGGGATCCCCAATCTGATCGGTCTTTATTTGCTGGCACCAGAAGTGAAGCAGGATCTTAAAAAGTACCTGCAAGACCTTAAGGAAATGAAGAAAAAGTAGTTTTGAGCAGTGCGTTAGGCCATATCGTGGCGTTAGGTTGGGGTAGATGAATTGCTTTTTTCGATGTGATGCATTAGCGTTCTTTTCTAAGATGATGGAAACCTAGTTAAATTTAAGGGGCCCGTATGGAAAAAAAGAGTAAGACAGCCCAAATTCTCGAAGAGATTAATGCGAGACTTGAGGAGGCTAAACTCCAGGCTGAAAGAGATGCCTGGAAACATATAGAAATAGTCGGTCGCGCAACCGTCATCATTGATTTTGCCAGTGTGGCCAGAGAGTACCCCGAAGAGTGGAAGCGTCAGCAACAAATTATCAAAAGATTTGCCGATGCGCACCTAAAGCGCTAAGCGGTGGTTAAGGCTGTGATATAAGTCACAGATAATGTTTGGATTTTATGGTTTGGTGTCGTCTGTTTTTTCTTTTTAGTTTCCGGTGAATTGCTGACGGGGGCTGCGGCGACTTAAAAGCCGGCGGCTTGATTTATTGATTTAAGCTGGCGATGCAACTAGCTGTTTTAAAAGGGGTTTAATTAACTTTTTGTTGGCGTTTTGTTTTTTTGCCGCTCTTTTAAAGTTATCCACATTCATCCACAGGAATCTATAAAAACGGGTTGACGGCCGAACGGCGCACTGAGCGCGCTTATCCACAGACATATCCGAATCGCCCGTTATATAACGTCTTGCAGAGATTCGTTCCTGTTTGCTATAAGGCAATCTTCCAAAGAAGATAATAGTAGCGACCCTAAATGTGTGGAGCGAAACGCCATGAAATCATCGTCCGCAATGCGTAATGATAAGGCCAAAGCCGACCAAAAAACCGAAGCGAACAACGCAGAGAGTGCGGCTGACAAAAAAACGGGGAGTCTGGCAGACAAGCAGGCGAGCCGTATTCCAGAAGTTACGGCGAAGAAAGTCGAAGAACTGAAAGAGCGTTCTTCCGGCCTGAAGCATTTGCGTATAACGGCAGCTCCGCAGGAAACGGAAGAGACGGGTATGAGTGGCCTTAACATTCGCGCCACTCGAGGCGAGCCGGAATTTGAAGATACGGACGCCGAGGATGAAACCGTACTAATGCTCAGCCCGGCAAATGCCCGCCCGATCAAGCGCTCTGTCGGCGTTACAATCGTGGCATATGGCAGCGGCGTATTTACGAGCTTCTGGCTGCTTTATAGCGTAAATTATGTTTTGCAGACCTACGGCATTACCGGCCTGTCTGAAATGGCGCCGCCGCAGCTTGGCGGCTTGATGGCGGGCATTCTCGCACCGGTTGCTTTGCTCTGGATCATGGTCGGTTATTTGCAGCGCGGCTCTGATATTCAGCGCTATTCCGAGGCGCTTCGCGCAGAGCTGCAATCAATTATTTTCCCGTCCGAAGAGCGTGCACAGCGCGTAAACCGCGATATTGAACGTCTTTGCCAGCAGGCCGCGGAACTGACAACGTCTTCCAAGGCCGTAATCAAAGCAATCAGCCGCGCACGTCAGGGGCTACGCGCCGAAGTACGTGATTTTGTCGGCATTTCGAAGAAAACGGAATTTCATATCGAACGTCTCAGCGACTCGCTGCATGAAAAGGCGCAAAAGCTGGTTGGTCTGACAGATGAGATTGAGCAGCGCGCTTCGACGATCGATGATAAAGCGCAGGCCGGTGCCGAGGCTTGGGATCAGGCAACTCTAAGCATTCTGGAGCGAGCGGCCGAAATGGAATCCGCCATGGGGCGCGGCGCTGACAAAATTCTCGATGCCGCCAATGATGCCGGCGAGAAGACCAAGCAGATCGAGGGGCATCTGTCTGGCAGCTTTGAAAGTCTTAACAAGGCCGTTGATGGCGTGGCCGAGCGCCTGCAAAACCTCAGCGGTGATTTTGACAAGCATATCAAAGGCTTGTCCGAGGCCGCAGATCACGTGTCCAGCGAAACCAGCCGCCTTGGTGATACGATCGAAAGCCAGATCGGCAGCCTCGAAGAAGTGGCCAACCGCACTCTGGAATCTATGGCTAAATCCAGTCAGACAATTCAGGATCACCGCGACGCCCTTGATAGCGGCGCAGAAGAGGTGGCGCGTCAGGCCGATCGTATCGCCGATACGATCAACGGCAGCATTAGTAATCTGAACGACGCCTCTGATTATATGGTTGGCCGTACCAGTGACCTTGAAGAGCGTATTGGGGCACAGGCAGACCGTCTGCGCGATACTGTCAGCTCAATCACCAAGGAAGCCGAGCTTATTGAAGATGCTGGCGTAACTGCAGCGAATAAATTAAGCGAAGCCATGTCAGTGGCGCTGTCCGGCGCTGAGTCAATCAGTTCCGCTGTCCGCCGCTCGATTGAGTCTTTAGAAAAATCCACGAAGTCGGCCAAAGATCAGGCAGACAATCTGATTAACTCCACCCGCGAACATATCGAGCAGCTTAACGAAGCAGGCGAGGGGAATGTCGTCACGATGCTTGAGCAAAGCCGCGAGCAGATCGAGGCAGCTTCGCGTCTGTCAGACGAGCAGGTGGAAAAACTCTCTGCCGCAGTCGAGGATCAAGGGGAGCGTATCAACGTATCAACTGCCAGCATGGTGGAGCGCGTACGCTCGGTTCAGGCCGCGTTGGAAGAGCCGCTACGTGCTATGAATACGGCTGTAAAAGATGCGGATTACCGTCATTCTCAGATTGAGGAAACGCTGAGTAAGCGCGTTGCCGATCTGCACGAGGCCAGCGACAAGGCGCGGGAAGGGGCGGAGCATATCCGCAATATCCTGCGTGGTCAGGCACAGGAAATTTCCACGCTTGCCGGCCAGATTTCCGGCCATGCCCGCAGCATGAACGAGCAGATGGATCAGCAAAGTACAGTGCTTCAGGATGAGGTTCGCGCGTCTCTTGCCAGCCTTGAGA
>CBDUPU010000002.1:0-28024 GCA_965369185.1 uncultured Rhodospirillales bacterium | reverse complement strand
TTTCCAGTTTCCAGCATGTCAGTCTGGAAACCGCCATGGAGATGGCCGGCGACTGGCGCCGCGGCCTTCTGATTGATGAGTGGCAGGAAAACTGGAAAGAGCTTGCCGATTATCTCGAGGTTGCCACGATCAATATTAACGGCAATGAATGCACACGCGAGCAGGTCGAGGAAATTATCGACATGGATTACCCGGTGCTTGCCTACACCATCAACGACCCGCAACGGGCGCGCCTACTGCAAGGCTGGGGCGTGGACTCGTTCTTTACCGATGTACCAGATGTTATTCAGGAAATGCTGCTGACCGTTCACTAAATTGCGTCACGCGTTTGACGCTGGCATTCACGAGAACGGAACGGTAAAATAAAAGCTACCGTATCCTTTTTCATTAGCCTTCATATACTCATGGCGCGTATTTCTTTTAGAAAATTTCTGACTCCTGCCGATCTAGGCCTGTTTGCATTGGTGGCTCTTTATGTTGCGGCCGGGTACGTGATTGCTGTAAATACGAACGCCACCGGTTTTTACAACCCGGTCATGTATGTATCTACCGGAATCACCGCCACCAAAGCGCTGCTGATGGGCTATATTGTGCTTTGGGGACTATGGGCGTTTTACGTGATGCTGTTTGTCCGTCCCACTAGCCCGAAAGCCTATTTTAAAGAGCATTTGCAACGCTATGCATTCAATAAAGAGCGCTATATTCGCGCCCTGCCCGTCTTTGTCGCCTGTATTGTGCTGCTTTCCACATTTACTAGTCTCAAAGTCATGATCCCGCACGTTAACGGCTTTAAATGGGACCTGGCGCTTGTAGAGATGGACCGCCTACTCTTTGGCGGGATGGATGCATGGAAAGTATTGCACCCGGCACTGGGCTATCCGCCAATTACGCTGGCGATTAACTTTGTCTATAATATCTGGCTGCTTGTGCTTTATGTCGGGCTGTACTGGCAGCTTTTGTCAGTCAAAGACCAGCATACGCGGATGCAGTTTTTCTATTCGCTTGTACTGGCATGGGCGATCAACGGCTCATTTCTGGCAATGTACTATTCATCCGCCGGGCCGTGTTATTTTCAGGAAGTCCTCGGCCTTGGTCAGTTCGAGCCGCTATTTGCCTATCTGGAGAGCATTGGCGGTGAAGGCCAGCGGCTGTGGGCGCTCGTCAATCAGGACCATCTTTGGGGAGAATATATCACCAACAAGCATGGCATTGGCGCAGGCATATCGGCGATGCCGAGCGTCCATGTCACCACGGCGTTCCTGTTTATGATGGCCGGATTGCGCAGCGACAAGAAATACTGGCGCTATACTGGTGTCGCTTTTTTCGTCATTATCCTGCTCGGTTCCGTGCATCTGGGCTGGCATTACGCAACAGACGGCATTGCCGCCATACTGACGACCTATTTAATCTGGAAAATTTCGGGCTGGCTTTTGACGAAGCTCGGCAGTTAAGCGCCGTTTTCTTTTGTTGCTTCTTTCAGACTGTCATGCGGCGGCATACCGACAACGTTGAAACCGCAATCGACATAGTGAATCTCACCCGTCACAGCGCCCGAAAGATCGGAAAGCAGATACAGGCCCGTGCCGCCCAGCTCTTCAAGCGCAACACTGCGGCGCAACGGCGCGGTCGCAACATTATATTTGAAAGTCTGGCGGGCACTGCCGATTGCAGAGCCGGCAAGTGTACGCATCGGGCCAGCCGAAATTGCGTTAACGCGAATATTATCCGGGCCGAGGTCGGCAGCAAGGTAACGTGTCGAGGCCTCTAGCGCCGCTTTGGCAACGCCCATGACGTTGTAATTCGGCATAACTTTCTGGGCGCCGTAATAGCTCAGCGTCACCGCGCTACCACCATTCTTCATCAACGGGGCGGCATTGCGCATCACCGAGGTAAAGGAATAGCAAGAGATATGCATGGTTTTCAGGAAGTTATCGAGCGTCGTATCGACGTAACGTCCTTTTAGCTCTTCCTTGTTGGAATAAGCCACAGCATGAACGATAAAATCGAGCTCGCCCCATTCTTTGCCTAGCGCGTCAAACACGCCGGTAACCTGATCTTCCTGCGAAACGTCGCAAGGAAGGATAATATCGGAGCCTGCACTTTCGGCCAGCGGCTTAACACGCTTTAAGAGCTGTTCGCCCTGATAGGTGAAAGCCAGTTCAGCGCCATGGGCACGAAGCGTGCTGGCAATGCCCCAAGCGATGGAGTGGTCATTTGCCACGCCCATAATGAGGCCCTTTTTCCCCTTCATCAGATCGGAAGATGCCATCTGTTAATTATCCTTCGTACCGTGAAAAGGCCAGCGTGCAGTTCGTGCCGCCGAAGCCAAAGCTATTGGAAATGATTGTCTTGTGCTCGACGTTATCAATACGCTCGCGTGCGATCGGCATTTCGCCGGCGCCTTCGTCGAGATTTTCGATATTGATGCTCGGCGCGACAAAGCCTTCTTTCATCATCAGCAGGCTGTAAACAGCTTCCTGAACGCCGGTGCCGCCGAGAGAGTGGCCGGTCATCGACTTGGTCGCACTGATATAAGGCATGTCCTTATCTTCGCCGCCGAACACTTCGCGGATCGCGTTCAGTTCGGTGATATCACCAACCGGCGTACTGGTGCCGTGGGTGTTAATATAAGTCACTGGTGTTTTGACGGTTTGCAGCGCCTGCTTCATGCAGCGCACAGCACCTTCACCGCTCGGCGCGACCATGTCAGCGCCATCGGACGTGGCGCCGTATCCTGTCAGCTCACCGTAAATTTTCGCCCCGCGCGCTTTTGCGTGCTCCAGCTCCTCAAGAACCAGAACACCGCCACCGCCGGCAATAACAAAACCGTCACGGGCCGCATCATAAGCGCGAGCCGCTTTTTCCGGTGTGTCGTTGTAGTTCGAGGACATGGCGCCCATTGCATCAAACAGTACGGAAAGCGCCCAGTCGAGCTCTTCCCCGCCGCCGGCGAACATGACGTCCTGCTTGCCCCACTGGATCATTTCAGCGGCATTGCCGATGCAATGCGAGGAAGTAGAACATGCGGAAGAGATCGAGTAGTTGATCCCCTTGATTTTAAAGTTGGTCGCGATATTCGCTGAATTCGTGCTGCTCATGCATTTTGGCACAGCAAAAGGACCGACACGTTTCGGGCCTTTTTCGCGGGCGATATCAGCGGCCGCAATCTGCGCTTTGGTCGAAGGACCGCCGGAGCCCATAATAATACCGGTACGCTCATTGCTGATGTCGCTTTCCTCAATGCCGGAATCGGCAATGGCTTGCTCCATGGCAATGTGGTTATAGGCAGCGCCGTCGCCCATGAAACGCAGCATACGCTTGTCGATCAGGTCTTCCAGAACGATGTTCGGCTTGCCGTAAACATGGCTGCGAAAGCCCATTTCGGCATATTCCGGGGAAAAACTGATACCGGACTTGCCGGCTTTCAGAGACTCAAGGACTTCCTGCTGGTTGTTGCCAATGCAGGACACGATTCCCATGCCGGTCACAACGACACGGCGCAATTGCGGTTGTTCAGTCATTCTGCTCTCGAATTATCAAACAGACCTACTTTGAGGTCCTTTGCTTCATAGATCAGCTGGCCGTCAGCGTACATGGAACCATCGCCCACACCCAGCACCAGCTTGCGGTTAATCACACGCTTGATATCAACGACATATTTGACAAGCTTCACTTCAGGCAACACCTGCCCTGTCAGCTTCAGTTCGCCAAGACCAAGCGCACGGCCTGAGCCCGGGGCGCCCGTCCAGCCAAGGTAAAAACCCAACAGCTGCCACAAGGCGTCGAGGCCAAGGCAGCCCGGCATCACCGGGTCGGACTCAAAGTGGCATTCGAAAAACCAGAGATCAGGATTAATATCGAACTCAGCTTCGATAACACCTTTCCCATACGCGCCGCCTTCTTCAGAGACGTTCGTAATGCGGTCAAACATCAACATAGGGGGAAGTGGCAGGCGTGCATTGCCCGGTCCAAACAGTTCGCCATGCCCACAAGAGATAATGTCTTCGTAAGCGTAGCTTGATTTTTTCTCAAAGCTCATATCGGTATTTACTGCTGCTTTTGTTGTCATCGCCACCGTTTATACGATACTAAAAACGGCCTAGCAAGAGAGGATTGCCTCTTGTGTACAGACAGTTTTATAGGTGTCCGTCATCGCCGCCATAGCAAGGGGTTTGGCGATAACAGGCTCGATTTCGGGAACTTCACCGCCCGCAGCGACAGCAAGCATTCTCCCGGCGGCCTTGGCACAGGCAACGGCCTGGTCTGTCAGGTCGGACATACCGATAACGCCAAAGAACTCGTGGCAGATCGGTGCAAGGCTATTAATAAGCTCATACGGCGCGGTAACCATGCAATCATTTGCCGCAATTCCAAAGCGCCAGTCAGTACCGGCCGGAATCCCGAGCCGAACAGCCTCTTGCGTCATAACATAAGCGACCTGATCGAGCTGGTCCGGTAAAGACGGCGCTGCGAACAGCTCGCAGGCATCATGTGACAAGGCGAGGCAACGTCCGGCGACAGCGCTGAGGCCGCTGACACTTTCACCAAGCGACCAGCATTCATCGCCGATTTTCTGATCAATAACAATGTCGCACAATTCTTGCGCTGCGATTTCGTAGCCGAGGCAGCGGTTCGTGCACTCTATAAATAAACGGAATGTTTCGGTGCGCGGCTGGCCTGCCTCTTCCATCCGGACAATGACGTTATGCACGACAAAGGTCATCAGGTCGTGAAACTCGTACGCGCAGTCCAGCCAGTCTTCAAAAAGCGTCTTGGCAACGGCGCGCCCCTGCTCTGTTTCATAATCAAGTACATAAGCAGGAGGCAAGGCGCGCTTATTAATCACACCCGGCGCGGGTTCGCAGCCCAGCTGGATCGCAAGCTGCTGATAAGTCGCCTCGAGGCCGTCGTCCGGCTGGTCAAATAATAGAAGCGTCTCGGTCATAACTCCTGCAAGCGTTTGCAGCAGCTTCATGCCGTCAATTTTCTCATCACCGCGAGAGGCGTGATTCATCAAGGATCGAAAGATATGCGCCGTGAAATCGGCCTTATCAACCTGACTGGACATTCTTTTATGTTTCTTGCTGACCTGCCCACAAGGACTGTGGACAAGAATGTGGATGGGTCTGTGGACAGGCGACGCAATCGCCTACTCAAACAAGACTAATTCAATTCTTCGTCTTCGTAAATGCCCCAAAGAAAATTTCTTTCGACCCAGCCGCGATAGCCGCCAGCCGCGATACGGCACCAGCCGCCGGAGCATTTATCAACATCAGCCACCACCATCGGCTCGACCTTTGCGACCATACGGGAAGACTTGCTAAAGCCCTCGCGCATCGGGACAGGATCCGCTGCGGATGCTTTAATCAGGACGGTACGCTCGCCGGAAAGGAGCGACTGGTGAATCCAGCCCTCTTCACCGTCAACACCGCGAACCTTGCGCCAGTTCTCATACTCTTCGACGATCTCGACCGGCATGTTGTCGCGCTTATATATCCAGCGAATGGGGTAGCGCAGCGCCGGGCCGGCACGTACATACACCTTGTCAGAACGTAATGAAACAAAGCGCGGTAGCGGCAGCGACGTCGAACGAAAGCCGTCCACAGATTCGCCGGCAAAAGACGTTGCCGGAGACATGAGGCCGACAACGAGCAGAAGCATAAGAAGTTTTAAAACTTTAAATCCCATTAGATCCCGTGAAAACTGGACTTTTGTACCCTGTTTAAAGCATTATAGCGCTCTTTGTTATGAGAAGAAAGTTCGAGGTTGGCAATACAGGGCTGCGGGTTAACCACAGCTTTTGAGTGACAATTGCAAGGCAAGCTACATGAGTACTGAAAAACCCTATATCGCCATAGCGCCGATGATGGACTGGACGGACCGGCACTGCCGTTATTTCCACCGTCTGCTGTCACCCAACGTTCATTTGTTTACTGAAATGGTCACAACCGGGGCGCTGATATATGGCGACCGGGACCGATTCCTGCGTTTTTCCCCGCAAGAAAATCCGGTAACGCTGCAACTCGGGGGCAGCGCCCCGGAAGCGCTCGCCACCTGCGCAAAAATGGGGGAAGATTACGGTTATGACGAAATCAACCTTAATTGCGGCTGCCCAAGCGACCGGGTACAGAGCGGCTCATTCGGAGCCTGCCTGATGGCAGAGCCTGAAAAAGTCGCAGAATGTGTTGCCGCCATGCGCGAATCCGTTCACATTCCCGTCTCGGTCAAATGCCGTATCGGCATCGATGATTGTGACGATTATCTTTTTTTAACCAATTTCATAGACGCTGTTTCTAAAGCAGGGTGTGAGATATTTACGATTCATGCGCGCAAAGCATGGCTCAAAGGATTGAGCCCAAAAGAAAACCGGGAAATTCCACCGCTTAGATACGAAATTGTCAATCAAATCAAGTCAGAACGTCCCGATCTTAAAATTATTATTAACGGCGGCATCAAAACCGTTGAAGATATTCAGGAACATTTGAAGTTTGTCGATGGAGTGATGATCGGCCGCGAAGCCTACCAGAACCCGTACCTGCTTACGGAAATCGAACGTACATGCTTTAAAAACGGTACTATAACACCACGTGAAGAAGCGGCGCAGGCAATGATTCCCTATATCGCAGAACAAGGTGAGAAGCACGAGGTTCCCGCCAAAAGCATCACCCGTCATATGATCGGCCTGTATCACGGACAGCACGGCGGCCGAAAGTGGCGCCGCGCCTTGAGCGAACAGCGACCGGTGCGCGAAGCACTGGACGCCATCAACAGCACGCCCGCTGTCGTCGCCTAAACGCGCTTCAAATATCTAGGGATTCGGCTCACCCGGCTTGACGCTGAAAGATTCGCCGCAGCCGCAGGTGCTGTCAGCATTGGGGTTGTTAAAGACAAAGGTCGAAGCAAGATCGTCTTCGCGGTAATCAACCTCGGTACCTATAACATACAAGGTGTGTGCTTTTGGAATGTATAAGACCGCGCCATTATGTTCGAACTTGTCGTCTGCAGCGTCTTCTTCAAAAACGTGCTCCATCTTATAACTATGGCCGGAGCAGCCGGTATTTGTCACTGAAAGACGTACGCCAATAGCATCAGGGTTCATGGCGGTGCGTTTTTTTAGCTCTTCCGCGCCTTTATCGGTAATCGTGACCAAACCGTTCATCGCTTTTACCTTCCCTTGTTACTAGCCGAACATATTCAGTTGCAACTTGGCAGTTTCCGCCATCATCGAAGGGTCCCACGGCGGGTCCCAGACAATATCAACATCGACTTCACCGACGCCTTCAATCGGGAACAGCGCGCCTTGCACCATGACCGGCATTTCCTGCGCCACCGGGCACCCCGGTGAAGTCAGCGTCATTTCGACATACAAATCATGCTGCCCGTCTTTTTCTTCGCCGATGTCGATCTTATAGATCAATCCAAGCTCAAAAATATTGACCGGAATCTCCGGATCGTAAACCTGGCGCAGCGCTTCATCGATCAGCGGCCAGAGCGCGTGCTGTTTCGGCACCTCGGCATTGGGCGGCGTCGCGAGCTCATCATACTCGTCTTCGCTCATCGCGTTTTTCAGCATTTGTTCATTTGCAATCGGTTCCATCTAACGGAGTAAATCCCTTGCTTTGTTTAATCCGGCCACCAAGGCGTCCACATCTTCGCGGCTGGAGTACAGCCCAAATGAAGCCCTGATCGTGGCATCAATGTCATAACGCTCCATCACCGGCTGGCAGCAATGATGCCCTGTACGCACGGCAACGCCGCACTGGTCAAGGATCATGCCTACATCGCTGGAATGCCCCCAATCCGTAGTGAAAGAGATAATCCCGGCCTTATGCGCCGCCGTGCCGTAAAATGTCAGGCCTTCTATCCCTGCAAGACGTTCATTTGCATAGGAAAGCAGTTCTTTTTCACGGGCAATGACACCATCCATGCCGATGCTACTGATATAGTCTATGGCAGCGCCCAGACCAATCGCCTCGATAATTGCAGGCGTACCGGCTTCAAAGCGTGCGGGCGGCTTTTTAAAGGTGGTGTGCTCAAACGTCACCTTTTCAACCATATCCCCGCCGCCCTGATAAGGCGGCATCGATTCAAGAATTTCGCCCCGGCCCCAAAGAACGCCGATTCCGGTCGGACCATATAGCTTGTGACCGGTAAAAACATAAAAGTCACAGCCAATATCCTGCACATCGACCTTGCCATGCACAACGGCCTGCGAACCATCAACAAGCACTTTCATGTCAGGATAAAAATCCTTGGCAACAGCCGTGATTTTCTTCACATCGTTAATGGTGCCAAGCGCGTTGGAAATATGTACAACACTAACGAATTTCGTACGCGGGCTGAGCATACGTTCAAAGGCTTCCATATCAAGCGAACCATCGCCATGAAGCGGTATCGTGCGCAGGGTCACACCGATTTTTTGCGCCAAAAGCTGCCACGGCACAATATTGGCGTGATGCTCCATGCCGCTAATGATGATCTCATCACCTTCCTGCAGAAATGTTCCGCCCCAACTCTGGGCGACGAGATTGATCGACTCGGTCGCGTTGCGGGTAAAAACAATTTCCTGATCTGTCGGCGCGTTGATAAAGGCAGCGACCTTGCCGCGGACGGCCTCGAACGCAGCCGTTGTTTCCTGGCTGAAGTGATAAAGGCCGCGATGAATATTGGCGTAATGCGTGCTCATGACATGCGTCATTGCGTCAATCACGCATTGCGGCTTTTGCGAGCTGGCGGCACTATCCAGATAGGCTACAGGGCGACCGCCAATTTCCTGCTGCAAAGCGGGGAAGTCGGCGCGCAGATCAACGCTATCATTCTGATAAACCATCTTTAACATCTCATGCTTTACCTGAAAGCCATTCGCGCACAACGTTTTCCATTGTGTCACGCAACGCTTCATCGCCCAGTTTTTCGACGACTTCGCCAATAAACGCCCCAATCAGCAAAGTCCTCGCTTCGTCTTCGGCAAGGCCACGACTACGCAGATAGAACATAGGCTCGTCTTCCAGCTGGCCGGTCGTTGCGCCGTGAGCGCATTTGACGTCGTCCGCATAAATTTCAAGTTCGGGGCGCGTGTCCATCTCCGCGCCTTCGGAAAGCAGCAAGGCATTAGACATCTGAGTGCCGTCCGTCTGCTGGGCGTCACGTTCGACAAAAACCTTTCCAAGGAAAATGCCATGCGCCTGATCGTCAAGGACGCTGCGCATAAACTGGCTGGAGGTGCCGTGCGAAACACGATGCTCAACCTCGACCGTGGTGTCGCCGTGCTGACGACCGCGCAGCAGGTTAATGCCGGAAATGTCGCAATTGGCATTGGTGCCGTTAATAACAGCGTGCACCTGATTACGGCTAAGCGCTGCGCCTTTGGTCAGGGTGAAGCCTTCATAAGAGGCGTCACGGGAAAGTTCGACCAGTGTTGTCTGGGTGTAAACGGAATCCGCACTGTGATCCTGAATACGATAGTGGCGCAGCTTGGCATTCTGGCCGATGTGGATCTGGGTCAGGTTATTATGCCAGTACGCGCCCTGCCCGCTATGGCGCTCCAGCACGGTCACTTCAGCACCTTCCCCAAGGCGGATGACAATACGAGGTGACGCGAAGGTTCCGGCTTTTCCGATCTGATCAATTTCAATCGGCACTTCTAGTACCTGCCCCGCGGGCACGTCAATGACAAGACCGTTCTGCAAAAACAAATCAGCCAGATTGCAGAGCATCATGTCCTGATAACGGAAAGTAGCTTCATCTTTTGAAGCAAGTATTTCTTTCAACCATTCCGGTGGGTTAGAAAGAATATCCCCTAAATTATCCACAAGGTTATCCACAGGCGTGTTAAGACCTAACGGCTCCGGATCAAGCGTCTTTGCAAGCTCGCGTGTCAGGGGAATTAAATTGGTGTATTTCCACCGCTCCAGTCGCGGCGTAGGAATACCGGATTCTTTGAAGGCCGCTTCAGCGTCCGAGCGCAGATTCTGTAACCAGTCCGGACCGTTTTGAAGCGCACCGCTGCTACGGTATAAATCCAGCCACGGCTGCGCCGTTTCAGCCTTGTACCGGCTTTTTTCAGGGAATTGAGCGATATTTTGCGCTGCATCTGCCATTTCTAACGTCCCGGCTTTGCCGCGCGATGCGGCTTGCTCTCTGCATTATTATCATTGACCGAATTTTTGAGATCCGGCCCCAATGGCTGGCCATAGCTGAATTCAACGATATGGCCGTCAGGATCACGGATAGAGCACAATGTGCCGACAGGCTCCTCATGCTCTTGATAATCCCAATGCAAAATACCGGCTTTACGGGCCTTATCGGCCAGCTCCCGGACATCCTTGCGGGTTGCAACCGCAAAGCCGAGATGGCGCATTTTTTCCTTTGTCGTCAGAACCTGATCGTTGGCAGCACCGGACATAAGGACAATCACGAAATCATCTTGCTGATCCGGGCATGCCATCCAGACGACGCTGGCCGCGCCGTCATCGCCATTACGGCGGCTGACTTCGTTCATGCCGCACCATGATTTGTAGAAGGCAACACTCTTCTCGATGTCTTCGACATGCAGCGCTATATGTGTCAGGCGCGAGGCGCCGTTAAACTGCCGTTTCATGGTAAGTTCCTGTTTTATTTCCTAAGCGGCTTCGCCGAGAAACCCGGCATAGCCCTTTTCTTCAAGTTCCAAGGCGAGCTCCGGCCCGCCGGTCTTGATAATCTTGCCGTCCGCAAGAATGTGCACAACTTCCGGCTTGATATAATCAAGCAGACGCTGATAGTGCGTAATCAGCAAGAAAGTACGTTCCGGGCTGCGCAGGCTGTTAACGCCTTCGGCCACAACTTTCAGGGCATCAATATCCAGCCCGCTATCGGTTTCATCAAGCACTGCAAAGCGCGGTTCAAGCAGCGCCATCTGCATGATTTCATTGCGCTTTTTCTCGCCACCAGAAGCGCCGACATTCACTGGGCGCTTCAGCATCTCGTCCTTGACGCCAAGTTCCTTCATCTTGGCTTTGACCAGCTTGAGAAAGCCGAGCGCATCGAGTTCCTCTTCCCCGCGCTGGCGACGTACGGCGTTCAGCGCGGTTTTCAGGAAGTTCGACATTTGTACGCCCGGTATCTCGACCGGGTATTGAAAGGCAAGAAACACGCCGGCGCCTGCACGCTCATCCGGGCTCATCTCCAGCAAGTCCACACCGTCTATGGTTACAGATCCCTTGGTGATCTTGTAACCATCACGCCCGGCAAGGACATAGGAAAGCGTCGATTTGCCTGAACCGTTCGGCCCCATAATCGCATGCACCTGCCCCTTGCCGAGGCTAAGGTTTATGCCTTTAAGGATCTCGCGGCCTTCTTCGGTTTCAACATGCAGGTCTTTAATTTCAATCATGCCGTCTTTTTCTTCTTACTTGTCGTTTTAGTGCTGGTTTTGCTGGTCGCTGCTTTTTTCGCGGCGGCCTTCTTCGCTGCCGGCTTTGCTTCCGTTTTGGCGGCCGCGGCTGCTTCTACTGCTTTTTTCTGTTCTGAAAGCAGGGTTTCAATGCTTTTCAGTGTCCGCAACACCTGCGCCAGTGTCGAAATCATCAGACCGACAAAGGCAAGAGCCGTACACATGACAAAAGCCATAAACATAACAGAACCGGGGTCTTCGCCGTAGCCTTCAGTCATACCGCTCATCATCAGAAAGAAAGCCACAGTGGCCAGAATGAAGCCAAAAAGGCCGATAATTCTGACAAACGTTGCTTCAAAGCCTGGATCCATTTTCATTTTAAATACCTCTCGCTGCTTGGGTTATATGCGGTCAGCAGCTTATCACGATTCCCCGTTTCAACATGTTTGCCCGAAAGGTTTTTCACAATATTGTCCTAAAACAGCCCCTTACCCGACTGAGCCTTCCAAACTAATCCCGACCAGCTTTTGCGCCTCGACCGCGAATTCCATCGGCAGATGCTGCATCACTTCGCGGCAAAACCCGTTTACGATAAGGGCGACCGCCTCTTCTTCATCAAGACCGCGCTGCTGGCAATAAAAGAGCTGGTCTTCGGAAATCTTGCTGGTGGTCGCTTCATGTTCAAGCTGAGCTTTCGGGTTGCGACTTTCGATATAGGGAACGGTATGCGCGCCGCACTTATCACCGATCAACAGGCTGTCGCACTGGGTATAATTGCGCGCGCCTTCGGCCTTTGGCATGATTTTCACCATGCCGCGATAGGTCTGGTCGGCATGGCCGGCGCTGATGCCTTTGGAAATGATCCGGCTTTTGGTGTTGCGGCCGATATGGATCATTTTCGTGCCGGTGTCAGCTTGCTGGTAGTTATTAGTGATTGCGACCGAATAAAACTCGCCTTGCGAATTATCGCCTTTCAGGATGCAGCTCGGATATTTCCAGGTAATTGCGGAGCCGGTCTCAACTTGTGTCCAGCTGATTTTCGAGTTCGCGCCCTCACACAGGCCGCGCTTGGTCACAAAGTTGTAAATGCCGCCCTTGCCTTCTTCGTCGCCCGGATACCAGTTCTGAACGGTCGAGTATTTGATCTCGGCATCTTCATGGGCGACCAGCTCCACCACGGCGGCGTGAAGCTGGTTCGTATCACGCATCGGCGCCGTACAGCCTTCGAGGTAAGACACGTACGCCCCCTTATCGGCTATGATCAGGGTTCGCTCAAACTGGCCCGTATTCAGTTCATTGATCCGGAAATAGGTCGAAAGCTCCATCGGGCAGCGTACGCCTTCCGGGATATAAACGAACGAGCCATCGGTAAAGACGGCCGAGTTCAGGCAGGCGTGCTTGTTATCGTGGAACGGCACGACCGAGCCGAGATATTTTTGCACCAGATCGGGATATTCGCGTACGGCCTCACTGATTGGGCAGAAGATCACCCCGGCATCGCTCAAATTCTTCTTGAAGGTCGTCGCGACCGAGACAGAGTCAAAGACGGCATCCACCGCGACACCAGCCAGCATTTCCTGTTCGCGTAGCGGAATGCCCAGCTTTTCGTATGTCTCGAGCAGCTTCGGATCAACTTCATCCAGAGATTTAGGGCGATCGCTGTCCGACTTTGGCGCGGCATAATAGTGATAGGCCTGATAATCAATCGGCGGGAAATTGACCGCGGCCCAGTCCGGCTCCGGCATTTTCAGCCAGTGACGATAAGCCTTGAGGCGCCATTCAAGCATCCATTCGGGCTCATTCTTCTTGGCGGAAATGAACCGGACAATGTCTTCGTTCAGCCCGAGCGGCGCTTTATCTGATTCAATATCGGTGATGAAGCCGGCTTTATAAGTTCCCAGCTCCTTAACCTTATCTACAGTATCCTGCGAAATATTACTCATAGGTGCGCATCCTTCTCGATTACACTTGCCGCAATCCGTCTATCTTGCGGGCGTAACATATCAGCGAGCGTGACATTATCAAGGGCGCTCTGGATCGCCGCGTTCACAATGCCCCAACGACCGCGCAACATGCACATTTTTTCGACCGCGCAGCAATCCTGACTGCCGTCAACACAAGCCGTCAGTGCAATCGGCCCTTCAATAGCAGCGATAACGTCGCTGATCAAAATATCTTCGGGGGAATTTTTCAAGGCATAGCCCCCATTAACGCCGCGGCTGGAGGAAATCGTACCGCCCCTGGCCAGTAGTTTCAGCACCTTGCAAACAGTCGGCTCCGGCAAACCGGTTTCCGCAGAAAGGCTGGATGCGGACGCAAGATTATCGTCCCGGCTCACCATAGCTGCCAGCACAACAACTGCATAATCTGTCAGACGCGATAATTTTATCATCTCACTTCGTCCATATCGTACGAATTAAGTACGCTTTAATGTCATGTTAGGCCATGCTTTGCAAGGTTTTCATGCCATTAGTTATGAAATAGTACCGTTACAGTTCTATATCTAGAAATATTTTGGATTTGTAGGTCGGTGGGGTAAGCTAGCGAAGCTTTCAATGATTCCAGTTTCTTAATCTGTAATGCTTTCAAAAAATTTCTCCCGTCTGTATGTACCCGTCTATGCCCTGACATTGCTTCTCAGCGCATTTTTACTGTTTTTAGTGCAGCCGATGTTCGGCAAAATAATCCTGCCGCTTCTTGGTGGCAGCCCGTCCGTCTGGAATACGGCCATGCTGTTCTTTCAAACAACGCTGCTGGCGGGCTATGCTTATGCACACGGGACCTCCAGAATTATAGGCGTACGGGCACAGGCGCTGCTCCATATTGCATTGCTATGCCTGTTCCTTCTGTTTCTGCCGATTGCCGTACCGCAAGGATGGACACCGCCAACAGATACAGACCCGACCTTCTGGCAGCTGACGCTCATGGCTGTTGCCGTGGGCGGTCCTTTTTTCGTGCTCTCCGGAAGCGCCCCGCTGCTGCAACACTGGTTCGCGCACACGAAACACCATGATGCGGGCAACCCTTACTTTCTTTATGCCGCCAGCAATCTTGGCAGCATGACCGCTCTGCTGGCTTATCCGTTTGTGGTTGAGCCAGCGCTCGATATTGCCGCGCAATCGGGGGCATGGACGTGTGGCTACGGGTTGCTGATCATATGCGTTATTGCGGCTGCATTGCTGGCATGGAGCCATGCCACGCCGGAGCGCAAGGACATTGCGCTCACAGCACCGGACATTGAAACGGTCAGCTGGCAGCGGCGCTTCCTCTGGCTAGGCCTTGCATTTGTTCCCTCCAGCCTGATGCTCGGCGTCACCAGCTTTATCACGACCGACCTTGCGACGGTGCCGCTGCTCTGGATCCTGCCGCTGGCGCTTTATGTCGGGACGTTTATTATCGCCTTTGCCAAAAAACCGGCTATCGGTCTAAAGCGCACTTATTACGTTCAGGGCATTTTGCTCGTTATGGTTCTCAGCTTTATCGCCACCGGGGCCGGCTTGAGCAAGGTGGTAATCGGATTTGTGCATCTGCTGCTGTTCTTTTTCACCGCGCTAATGTGCCATCAGCAACTATCCGCTACGAAGCCAACCTCCCGCCACCTGACACAATTCTACCTTGTCATGTCGATCGGCGGGGCGCTTGGCGGGCTATTTAACGCGCTGCTTGCGCCGCATCTTTTTGTGGTGCCCCTGGAATACGGGATCGTCCTGATACTCGGCGTTTTAATGCGGGAATGCACGAACCCGGAAAAGTCGGCAAAAGCTTCATGGCAGCGCTTTAATAGCATTTTAAAAGCAAAGGAAAGCCGTTACCTGCTGCGTTCAGGCGTTCTGTACCTGGCACTGACCGTCGCCGGGATCGGGCTTTCGCTCCTGTTCAAAGACGTGCAGTTCCTGCACATGCTGCTGCTTGTCGGCTTTGTCATGGCGCTGACCATGGCAATGGACAAGCGGTGGATCTTTACAGCTGCGGCAGCGATTATATTGCTTATTCACCCGCCTGGCATTTTCTGGGCAAGCATAAGCAATCAGGATGTGCTTTATCAAAGCAGAAACTTTTTTGGAACGCTTCGTGTTGCCGACAGCCCTGATAAGGGGATACGCACATTGTTAAACGGCACGACAGTCCACGGGACACAGGCGCTGGCGGCGGAGCATAAAATGCTGCGCCTGTCTTATTACAGCGATAATAGCGGTATAGCCGATGCTTTCCGTATGGCAGACGACAAACAGGGCACGCAGAAGATTGCCGCGCTCGGCCTTGGTACGGGCGCGATGTCCTGCTTTTCTAAGGAAGGCCGCAGCTTCGACTTTTTCGAAATCAATCCCAAGGTCGTCGAAGTTGCCCAGAACCGTCATCTCTTTACCTATCTTTCGGATTGCGGCAGCCCGTATGAAATCGTGCATGGCGATGCCCGCCTGAAACTCGCAGAGCAGCCGGATGAACGCTACGACGTTATCGTTCTGGACGTATTTAGCTCCGACAGTATCCCTGTGCATTTGCTGACCATGGAAGCGTTTGAAACATACCGTTCAAAACTGACGAAGGACGGCTTTATTATCGTCAATATTTCCAACCGCTATCTCCAGTTACGGCCGGTCATCGCTGGCGCGGCCGAAAAACTAGGAATGCGGGCATATGCGAAAAAATCCAGAGATGGTTACGTACAGAACCTTCCCTTTAACGCCTCAGAGTTTATGGTTCTGACCGCGCAGACAGAGCATTTTTCCTATCTTGAGCAAAGTAGCTGGGATCTTGTCACCGCCCCTGCAGGCTTCCGGTTATGGACAGATAGCTACTCCAATATCCTTTCGCTTCTGAAAATCTTCGAGACCCAAGAAAAGCCGGATATTCTACTGCCATAGCACCTTCCTTGATGCTTCGGCCCTACCCCACGACGTAGCTTTTCTGCGCTTTTTCGCTAAAGCGTGGAAAATGCGACCTAAGATGTCACTGGTTAATCTTATTTAAACCATTACGCCGCCACAATTAGCGCATACCCCTAAAGGTATGCTATTATAAACACTAAGAAAGTGGGGATCATACCAATGGACTTTTTTAATTTTCACAGCGGCCGTTACGGCGACACACCTGAAAAAATGCAAGATTTGACGGCAAAGGGCGCCGACGATTTAATCGCCACCCTGTCTGTTGCCGAAGCCGTCGCGCGCGATGCTGCAGCTTGCCTGCTAGACGGTGCTTCCGAATACCAGATCGGCGGCACAGCGCAAGCGGACAGCACAGCCAAAGCCAAGCCGTCGCCGACGCAAGGCCTGCAAGCCTGACAAGGCGTTATTTGGTCGCCTGGAACTTGATATCCGGGTGCTTGTCCTGCGCATCGCTCAGGTGCCATGAATTTCGTGCCAAAAACACAGGATCGCCATCGTGGTCATTCGCGATGGCGCTTTGATTCTGGTCAACAAACTTCTTCAGCTTTTGATGATCATCTGCAAAGACCCAGCGTGCCGTGTAAAGCGCGGCCTCTTCAAAGCGTACAGGCAAATCATATTCGGTACGAATACGATCGGCCAGAACGTCAAATTGCAGGGCGCCAACCACGCCGACAATCCAGCCTGAGTCCATCGAAGGCTTGAACACCCGCGCAGCGCCTTCTTCAGCAAGCTGAATTAGCGCGTTCTCCAGATGCTTTGCTTTCATGGGATCATCAGAACGCACGCGTTGCATCAGTTCCGGTGCGAAGCTTGGGATACCGGTAAAGTGCAGATCTTCATTGCTCTCAATCAGGGCGTCACCAATTCGCAGATTGCCATGGTTGGGGATGCCGATAATATCACCAGGCCACGCCTCTTCTGCTGTCTCGCGATCCTGCGCCAGAAACATTTGAGGGTTATGGATCGTCAGGACTTTACCTGAGCGATTATGCTTGAGCTTCATGCCTTTTTTAAAGCGGCCGCTGCAAATACGGGTAAAGGCAATGCGGTCACGGTGTTTGGGATCCATGTTTGCCTGAATTTTAAAGACAAAGGCCGTTACTTTTGGCTCGTCCGGCTCAATCGTGCGTTCTTCGGTCGGTTGCGGCCGCGGCATCGGAGCAAATTCGCCAACGCCCTGCAGTAACTCGTTGACGCCGAAATTGTTGATCGCACTCCCGAAAAACACCGGGGTCATATGGCCTTCCAGATAAGCCTGACGATCGAATGGCTTGCAAAGGCCGCGCACCATCTCAACGTCCTCGCGCAGCTTGGCGACCAACTCGGCGGGAAGCAACTCATCAAGCTTTGCATCATCCAGTCCGCTGCACTCAATGCCTTCACGAATGTCTTCGCCCTTGCTGCGCTCAAACAGAACAAGCCGGTCATTCAGAAGGTCGTAACAGCCTTTAAAGTCACGCCCCATCCCGATCGGCCAGCTTGCCGGGGAAACATCGAGGGCGAGCTGCTGTTCAACCTCGTCAAGAAGATCAAACGGGTCCTGCCCGTCACGGTCCATCTTGTTAATAAAGGTCACGATCGGCATATCGCGCAGGCGGCAAACCTCAAACAATTTACGCGTTTGCGGCTCGATCCCCTTGGCGGCGTCCAGCACCATAACGGCGCTATCAACAGCTGTCAGGGTGCGATAAGTATCTTCACTGAAATCCTCGTGGCCCGGCGTATCCAGCAGATTATAGGTCTTGCCGTTATTCTCGAATGTCATGACGGCGGAGGTCACGGAAATGCCGCGTTCCTGCTCCACCTTCATCCAGTCTGAACGGGCGCGGCGACGTTCCCCCTTTGCCTTGACCATACCGGCCATCTGGATCGCGCCCCCGAACAACAGAAGTTTTTCGGTCAGCGTCGTTTTACCGGCGTCCGGGTGGGAAATAATGGCGAATGTACGCCGGTTTTCAATTTCAGTCTTTAAACTCATTTATGGTTTCAGTCCCTAGTTAATAGGCAGTTCGCCAGCCTTGACGATGGAATATACCGCAAAACTGATCGCAATCACATTGCCGCAGAAAAAGGTTATATATGCGATTTTCAGCCAGCGATATTTGGGCAATAAAATCCTGCGGCTGATGTCATGCATGTCCTTAACGGCTTCCTGGCTAAGCTTTTCAGTATCGTTAAAGACGGGATTAAACATACTCAGAAAATCCTCTTCGCGCATTCTGCCAATGTCACCAAAATGCAGCAAATTCACACTGCCATCCGGCTTGGCGCCGCCGCGGCGCTTTGGATAAATCGACATGATGGCGGCGAAGATGCTTAAGATTGCGGTCAGTGTCGTCAGAATGGCGGCCATTTGCAGGCTCTGCGTATGCATGCCGGAGATTGCGAGCGGAATAATCAGTGAATTCAGAAGGATAATGCCCTGCCCCTTCTGGTCGATGGTCGCAATCAGGCTGTAAAGTCGCTGAGTCGTCGAGGTCAGGACCGCCGTACGCATAAGCGCCTCCCAACGCAGCGGCGCTGTGTCGAGCGTATCGTGATCGTGCTGGGGCTTTTCCGTGCTCATTCCTAAAAAATCTTGCCTTCAAACGGGTTGCTTAATTCCCGGTCTTCAACTTCGATCACCCACAGATCGGGATCGCGATCGATTGCGCGCCGAATATACTCATCGGCTTCACTTTCCGCAACAGTTTCGCCTTTGAACAAAGCCATCCAGCCAAGTTCCCCCGTCATTAAATCGCGCTGCTGCTGTAACAGGATGCAACCGGTTCCTACTGCGACAATTTTCACCATCACCGTACCGGCAGCGTATGCGCCGCTATTGACGATATAAAAAGGTATGCCTTTGAGAGTCAGTTGATGCAGGTGGGCGTCAATCCACAGCTTTATCGGAAGGCGATCATCATCCATCAGAATTACTTGCGGATTTTTTTGCCGTAAAGTTCGAGGCGGCACTCGACCAGCTCATAACCGAGCTGCCGTGCAATCTCCTCTTTCATCTTTTCGATCTCGTCATTCTGAAACTCGACGACTTCGCCGCTTTCAACGTCAATGAGGTGATGATGATGATCTGTATTTAGCTCATAACGCGCAAAATTCTCTTTAAACTCATGGCGCACAACCATCTCAAGCTCATCCAGAAGATTAAGCGTCCGGTAAACCGTCGCCATACTGATAGAAGAATCCACTGCTTTGGCACGCTCATAAACGTCTTCAACAGAAGGATGGTCTTCGGCCTGATCAAGAACCTGTAAGATTACCCGGCGCTGGCCTGTCATTTTCAGGCCGGCTTTGGTGCAAAGCTGCTCTAACGTGGTCATAGCTGTATTTTTCCGATTAGTTCTTGGGTAGCAAGAAGATAAAGTTATTCGGCGTTCTGGGCAACCCCCGGCTCCTTTTTAAACTTGGAAAGCGGCGAAGGCTCGGCTTTTTCCTTGAGACGCCGCTCCAGACGGGCTGCCGGCAATTCAACAGTGACAGTCGTGCCCTGGCCAATGTCTGATTCCAACGTTAGCGAGCCTTGGTGAAGCTCCGCCATTGCCTTTGCCAGCGGCAGACCAAGGCCTGTTCCTTGCACCGGGATACCGTCATGCGGCACGCTAACCTGGCCGAAAGGCTCCAGCGCGTCCTTGATACGGTGCTTGGGAATACCGATTCCGGTATCCTTGACGATCATCAGCAAGGAACCTTTTTCAGAGCGCTTGGCAATGATATCAATCGTGCCGTTTGTCTTGGAATATTTCACAGCATTACCGACCAGATTAATCAAGATCTGACGAATAAGACGCGGGTCGGCGTAAAGCGGCTGCAGGCCTTCTTCAACTTTTTCTTCGATGCGAAGCCCGCTACTAAAAGCGCGCGACGCCATCATTCGCGCTACGGCGGTGACAAGATCGCCGACATCCAGATATTCTTCGTCCAGTTCGACCCGCCCCGCTTCAATCTTGGACATATCGAGAACTTCATTGATAATTTCCAGCAAATGACGGGCGCTGAGGTGAACGTCGGCGAGATATTCTTTGTATTTAGGGCTGCCAAGCTCACCGAACGTTTCTTTCATCATCATCTCGGAAAAACCGATAATGGCATTTAGCGGCGTGCGAAGTTCGTGGCTCATATTGGCAAGGAACGTAGATTTTGCCTGATTGGCGGTATCTGCCTGCTCTTTGGCGAGGCGCAGCGACAATTCCATCTGCTTACGCAGCGTGATGTCCATGATGGTTGTCACCTGAAAGCGCCGCCCCTGGCTTAGCTCTAGCGCGGCCGTTGTAAACAGGGCGTTGGCAATGTTTTTATCCTTACGGATAATCTTCATTTCCCCCGAGCTGCGGATACCGCTGCGCATAAACTCTTCATGGCTGCTACGCGCCTGATCGCGCTCGTCTTCGGTGACAAGATTAATAAACTCCATACCAATCAGTTCGTCGCGGCTCCAGCCATAGATACGGACAAAACTGTCATTGACCCGGACGATACGCTGGTTCTGGTCGGTTACGACGATACCGACTTCACTGACATCAAAAATAGAGGTCAGGAGCGAGATTGCATCATCCCGCTCTTGCTGCAAGCTGGCCGCCTCTTCCCCGGCCGGTATCCCCATAACGTGAATATGCTGACCGGCGGGGCTAATGATAAATCCGCCGAGCCTTTGTCCGGAGGGCAGCTTCGCTGCGACCTTGACCGTCACCGGCCGGCCATCTTTCACAACATCGCTGAATGCCTCCATGAAATGTGGCAAAACGGCGGGACTGATCAAGGCTTTTAAAGGTTCGCCAATGAGGTCTTCGTCTTTGCGGTCAAAATAGCCGCGGGCTGCATCATTTACATGCGACAGGACAAAATCATTCCCTGCAGTTTGCGTGATAACGAAACTGGGAAGCGGCATGTTGCCGAACAGAGTTTTATAATCAATGTCTTTAGTGCTCACCTTTGTCCCCGGGAGCTTGCCCCAAACAAACTTCTATATTGCTATAAAATCCTTATTATTCCGTTACTTATTTAGTATTACGCATAGAAAAGAAAAATCAGGCATGTTTGGTGCCGTACAGGCGATCACCGGCATCGCCAAGCCCCGGAACGATATATGCCTTATCATTAAGGTGGCTATCGAGCGATGCTGTGTAAATGGCAACTTCCGGGTACGCGTCCTGAACCACTTTTACACCTTCCGGCGCGGCGACCAGAACCATAAAACGTATATTTTTCGGATCAACACCGCGCTTCACCAAAACGTCCAGCGCATGCTTCGCCGAATTACCGGTCGCCAGCATCGGATCGACCAGAAAGAAAGTGCGGCCTTCGGTGTTAGGAAGCTTCACCAGATACTCAATGGCTTCTTTGGTGCGCTCGTCACGGTACAAGCCAATATGCCCAATTCGCGCTGCCGGCATAATTTCTTCCAGCCCGTCAACCATGCCAAGCCCGGCACGGAGAATCGGAACGATTACAGGCTTGCGGCCTTCCAAAGTCGGCGCATCCATGTTTGTTAGGGGTGTTTCAATTTCCCGGGTCGTAACCGGCAAGTCTCGGGTCAGTTCATAGCCCATTAACATACCGATTTCACGCAGCAGGGTTTTAAACAGTGCCTTCGGGCATGACACTTCACGCATCAGGCTCAGTTTATGCAGGATCAGAGGGTGATCGGATACGTGCAAATTCGGAAAATCGGGATGCTTTTTCATGGCATCACTCCTGTAGCTCAATATTTTTAAAGTGGAAAACCAAGCGGGAGATTACCCCAATTTGCAGGAAAAACAAATGCTTTATCCAGTGCCGCGCGTATCTAGCGGCTAGTCGCTCTCGCCGATAAATCGTTGCAACGGGCTTTGCTCGTGATATTCAAGCGCCGTATCGCCCTCATTCCATTTGCTAAGGTCGTGACGCATATTCTTCAAAAGCTCGTCAAGCGTATCCCCGGGCACCGGCTCGGCAACACAGTAAGACATGGTGAGCGGTATTTTGCGCTCGCCCACTGTAATTACAATTGATTCATCGGACATGAAACTCCGCAAACGATTTACAGCAGCGGTTCCGCCTACGGCCTCGGAATGTTTCAAACTCATAATAAATTCAGCTTCGCCGGAGCGATAAGCATCGTCAAATGACCGGATACATTTTTTTATCAGCCGGCCAAGCGTGGCCATAAGCTGCTTTAACTGCGCGGAATCGACAATGTCTTTAAATTCATCGTAATTATCGATACGCGCCAATGCGAGGGTAAACGGATTCCCGCGACGCGCCCGGCGTTCCAGTTCGCGCGCCATATCGATTTCCATCGCCCGCTGGCTACGCAGGCCTGTATCAATATCAAGGCCGCTATCACTTAATGCGCAGTCATGCTCCAGACGGCGCAGCTTGAAGATAAAGTTTTCATACAAGCTGGTGAAATCATCGAACTCTTTCAGACCGATCAGTTCATTCGTATATGTCGCCTTATCGGTCAGACCCGTGGCGACAATATGAAGCTCTTCGTAAATCTTGTTTAAGTCCTGCAGCGTAACCGGCTCGATAAAATCATAACCGGCCGCCTCTTTGACCCACTCCTGAAAACGTTCGGGAACGGCGAGTTTCTCCTGACCTTTATAGGCATTCGGAAAAAAGATGCGCTTGGTCGCACGTCCGAACCACTCCGCGTGCTCGTCAAGCACCGGGGCCAAGGATTTGAGTTTGCTGTCTATTTCGTAATCTAGCGCCATGAAAAATAATACAAAGCTTTCCCATCTACACTATACAATAAAGGGGAATCCTCTGTGAATGGTTAATAAATCAGGTCGGCAACCATTCTTTTTGCAAGGCATCAAGCGTGCCATTCTGAATCGCCTCACGAATTTCGCGCATCAGCAGATTCATCGTCGCCACGTTATGCTGGGCAACGATTTGCGTACCAAGCAATTCCCCGGATTTCATCAGGTGATGAATATAGGCCTTGGAAAAATCGCGCGAGGCTGGAATGTCAATACGCGGATCCAGCGGCTCCGGATCGTCGCGGAACCTTGCATTACTCAGGTTAATTCGCTCTCCCGGCTGCCCTTTGATCAGCGCCATGCCGTGACGGGCAATACGAGTCGGCGTCACGCAATCGAACGTATCAATGCCAAGACGAACGAAGTTAAACACATCTTCGATCCGGCCAATACCAAGAAGGTGCGTCGGGCGATCTTCGCGCAGCCTTACCATGCACATGTTCACAACATCGAACATTTCCTCGACACTGCCACCGAGCGAGCCGCCGACCGCCTGGCCGAAAAAGGCGCGGTCATTAACATAGGCACAGGATATATCGCGCAGATCTTCATAAACGCCGCCCTGAACAATGCCGTACAGCGCCTGCTTGCCATCGTGGGTACGTGCGAATTCCGCAAGACTGCGATCCCCCCAACGGTGGCTGCGCTCCATCGACATGGACGTATAATCCTTATCGACGTGATAGGCGGTACACTCATCTAGCTGATAAATCAGGTCTGCGCCCAGCTTGCGCTGAATTTGCATCGAGGCTTCAGGGGTCAGATTATGCATTGAACCATCCCAATAGGACTGGAACCGTGCGCCCTCTTCTGTAATTTTCAGCACACTTTTCGCGCGCTGGCCTTTGCTGCGGCCTTTAATCTCGTCTGCGACAGAACCGTGTCCCATAGAAAAGATCTGGAAACCGCCTGAATCGGTCATCATCGGGCCGTCCCACTGCATGAATTGGTGCAGACCGCCCATTTTTTCGATCAAATCAGCGCCGGGCTGAATCATCGTGTGGTATGTGTTGGCGAGGATGATATCGGTCTTCGCCTCACGCATGGCGGCGGGAGAGAGGTTCTTGATAGAGGCCTTGGTGCCACAAAAGATATAATTCGGGGTCTGGATCGTACCGTGCGGCGTCTTCAGCTTGCCAACCCGCGCTTTGCTGGCCGGGTCTTTGTGCTGAATATCAAAGGCAAAGCCCGGATAATCGATTGATGCAGGCGGCGTAACCCTAATTTCAGGTTCGCTCTTACGCCGACGTTTTTGCGAAGATGACTGTGCCACTAGAAAGCCTCCTTAAAAACAGAATGCCGATAAAAAAGAATCCCGGCCTGGGCCGGGATTCTGCAATTAGTATTGGCCGAAAGCCGATTTCTTATTTCTTGGCTTCGCGCGCAGCTACGGATTTAACAATTTCCGTACGGATTTTGCGCATTTTCGGGTCCAGCTTGGTCGGCGCTGTATTCAGCAGCCATGCATCAAGCCCGCCTTTATGTTCAATAGTGCGCAGACCGTTTGCGCTTGAACGCAGTTTGATCCAACGCCCCAGCTCTTCACTGAAAACACTGGTGTCCTGCACGTTCGGCAGAAACTTGCGGCGGGTCTTGTTCATAGCGTGGGAAACGTTGTTTCCACTCATTACGCCCTTACCTGTAACAACACAACGGCGGCTCATCGCTCTTATCCTTGTTTTTCTAGTAATAATTAACAGATGCGGAAAATAAGCGAAGTCAGGGGCGCAAGTCAAGCATTTAAGCTTAATGTATATAGCGCGGCGCAAATGACCTTTTTCCAGCTTGGCAGTAGCGTCTTTCGGGCCTATCCAGCTACGCTTTACAGCGCTACCGTCAAGGTCTGTCGCCGGACCGCCAAGGCTTACATCAAGGGAAAAGGCCATGGCGGTCACCGGCAGGCCGCCTTGATCATAACCGGCAGCGCCCTGCCCCATCATCTGGCCGATCAGCGCACGGGTCATGCCGCCGGTCGGCGTAAACAGCCCGGCAAGCGCCATAGTAATGCCCGCCAAAAGATGCGGCACGTAGCCAAGGACATGCTCTAGCGCCAGCGCAACCTTGCCAAAGCCCTTGGTAAAGCCGTCCCTGCCAAACCGCCACGCGAATGCGGCGCTCGCGGCATATATATAAGCCCCCGGCAAACCAACCAGCAAATACCAGAAGACCGGCGCCACCAGGCCTTTGTCAAAGCTGCGCGCGGCAAACCCCATGCCTGTGCGGGTAATTCCAAAGTCATCACTGTTTGACAAGTCAATGCGGGTGGAGTGGGCAATCGCATAATAGGCGCCCTTAACCACTTTTTTATCGCGCATGGCAAAATAAAGCTTCAAAAGTGCGAACCACACCGTGCCCGAAGTCAGGGTAAGCGAAAGCAGTATAATTTCTGTTGCGCCGCCCAACGGCATACCACGCACGACATCATTACCAAACACGCCGATCCCGTAGGCAGCAACAATTCCGATAAGCGTCAAAACAAGGCCACGGAACAACAGGTCGCTGGCCTGGCGCTCCCGTTTGTCGAGCCGCCCGCCAATTTTGCCAAAAGTTTTGTCGTAGAACATCCAGAGAAAAGGATTGGCATTGCCGTGCATCGGCCCTGTGATCATCCCGACAATACCGGCAAGAAGCCAGGCCGCCATAGCGACCGGAATACGCTCCGGATCAAGTAGCTGGCTATGGATATCCCTGAAAAACTGTTCCATGACCATATGTTAGAAATTTAAACCTTCGGATACCATATAGTATTCTCCACTTTAATCCCATATGATGCGAAAAAATTTTATTTTGCAGCGCAATAAAAAATCTTGGGCTATAATAACATTATGGCCGGAGACTATAGGAGTATGAATAAGTATGATCTATCAACTGTATGAGATGCAGCAGGCAGCGCTTACCCCGGCCCGTTTGATGGCAGAGCTGATGCAAACTGCATACCGCCACCCTTATAATCCGCTGTCCTATACCCATTTCGGCCGCACCATGGCAGCAAATGCGGAGCTTTTCGAGCGCCTGACGAGAAAGTTCGGCAAGCCGGAGTTTTTGCTGGTTGAAACAGAGATTAACTGCAAAAAAGTCGATGTCATTGAAGAAACCGTCTATGAAAAGCCGTTTTGTAATCTGATCCACTTTAAACGCGATACCGACCGTAACGATCCAAAAGTTTTAGTCGTCGCGCCAATGTCAGGGCATTTCGCCACATTGCTGCGCGGCACGGTTGAAGCCCTTTTGCCACACCATGACGTTTATATTACCGATTGGGTCGATGCCAGCCTTGTGCCGCTTAGCGAAGGCAGCTTTGATCTTGATAGTTACATTGCCTACGTCATAGAATTTCTTAGCCTGCTTGGCCCGGACACGCATGTTTTAGCCGTATGCCAGCCTGCAGTACCAGTATTTGCCGCAGTTGCAATTATGGAGGCGGAAAACGACCCTAACTGCCCTGCGACCATGACATTGATGGGCGGGCCGATTGATCCGCGAATTTCAAAAACCAAAGTGACAGAGCTCGCAGAAACCAGACCGCTGGACTGGTTTGAAAGCAATGTTGTCGGTGAAGTCCCTGCCTATTACCCCGGCGCCGGTCGCGCGGTTTATCCGGGCTTTATACAGCTTGGCGGCTTTATGTCGATGAACCTTGACCGTCATGTCGGTTCGCATCTGCAATTTTATCATCACCTGATAATCGGTGACGGTGATTCTGCCGAGTCGCATCGCAAATTCTATAACGAGTATCTTTCGGTTATGGACATTGACGCCGATTTCTATCTGCAAACGGTAGAGACCGTTTTTCAAAGGCATGACTTACCCAAAGGGGAAATGGTCTGGCACGATGCGGCGACGAACCGGAAAATCAAGGTTGACCCTTCAGCCATCAAGCGCACTGCCCTGCTGACAGTCGAAGGGGAGCTGGATGATATTTCAGCGCACGGGCAAACGGCTGCAGCGCATACGCTTTCAGTAAACCTGCCTGCGGACAAGCAATTCCACCACTTTCAGAAAAATGTCGGCCATTACGGCATTTTTAACGGCCGCCGCTGGCGCGAGCATATTATGCCGCGTATTCGTCATTTCATTCGACAGTTCGATAAGGGCGCCAGCCCGATACCGGCCGCTGATTTAAAGGTAATTTCCGATAAGGCGCCTGAAACATGGAATCACGACAAGCATGCCGTTGCTGCCATGCAGCACAATTTGTAGCGCCGTTGTGATTTGTAAAACTGGCATTTCCCTCCCCTTTCCTGCTAGCTTTTTCATATTGAAAAACAGGGAAGGAATAATCACGTGGCCGGAAAACCAGCCCACTCTAAAGACCAAGGCGTAAAATTAGGCATCGCGCTACAAGGCGGCGGTGCCTATGGTGCTTATGCCAAGGGCGTACTAAAGGCGCTATTCAATTCGAGGGCACTCAATGCGCCTTCAATGGAAATCAAAGCCGTAACAGGCACAAGCGCCGGTGCCGTTAATGGCGCGCTGATCACATACGGGCTTAATAGCGGCGGCACGCAAGAAGCGGTGCGCCGGCTCGACTCCCTCTGGAAGGAAGTTGGCGATAATGGGCGTGTCAGCCACTTTTTTAGCGCCATGTTCCCGACCACAAAAAGCTGGCCGAACTTGCCGGAAATATTTCATAGCAGCGCCAGTCTGCTTCCAAAGGGCTACGTTCCCAAGCAGCTAAAAAGTCTTATGGAGCAACATGTTCCCGATTGGAAACATGTTCAGAAAGGGCCAGTGAAGCTGTTTGTAAACGCCGTTGAAGAGGACGCTGAGACAGGCAAACGTCGTCACATCGTCTTTTCCGGCAAAGATCTGACGGCTGACGCGGTAGCGGCATCAGGCTCACTTGAGGATTTTGGCGCCCACACATTTAACGGCAGAAAATTTTACGACGGGGCTTACTGGCGAAACCCCTGTATGTCTGACATAACAAAAGAAGGCATTACGGACTTGCTGGTAATTACTTTGCAGCGCGTGCCTGAAAACGGTATCAAGCCCGAGCATCAGGACAAGGCCCG
>CBDUPU010000001.1:0-28856 GCA_965369185.1 uncultured Rhodospirillales bacterium | reverse complement strand
TGGATCGCAGGCACGGGCCGCACTCGGCGCGAAAGTCACGGCAAAAAACATGCAGAAAGCGGCCGCCAACAGCCCCTTTTTCGCCCTGCCTGTATTTTTTCGCTGCATCATATTATTTCAGCCCCGTATCCCTTGCCCCGCCAATGCGGTTTTGTACTTCTTCTTGTTGCTTGAATATCTCCAGTTCCGTCAATACGGCCAGCGAAGCCTCGGTGCGGAGTTTGCTTTTATATAAGTCCATATTCTGCATCAGACCGATGGCCTGCATTGCCGCACGTTTGCGCTCGACATTGATAGGCTTGTCGTAAAGGTTGGTATAAAATTCCGGGCGCTGGTAAAGCTTTTTGGTCAAAAGCTCCATCTCGGCATAATAGCTCGGCCGCGTGGTTGCAAAATATTGCTGGGCTTCTGTGGCAGGCAAACCAAGCTGTTCCATTAGCCGCTGCATGTAAGGAGCCAGCTCTTCCGTTTCGATTTTACCCCGTGACTTCAGGGCAACCAGCGCATTGAACGAATTTTGCGCGACGCTGCGTTTGGCAACGATCGAACGGACATACATATATTCGTCTTCATTTTCCTCGTTTTTGAAAAAGGCTTCGGGGAAATAGGCGAAAACATCGTTGCCGTAAAGATTGCCGGTAAGGCCAAAGACCGCTTCGTTGGCCTGATTCGTGCCCGGCTCCGAGAAGTCGACATTGACGGTGGTCGGGTGGCCAATCGTTGTCGTAAAATCAACATCGGCGTTGCGGTAAAGCACGGGGGTGCCCGTACATATAGGGTCGGAGCTACGCGGCCCGAGCCAGCCGTCATTATCATGCGGGTTACAAAACGTCTCTTTCCACTGCAGCCAGCGGCTATTGACCTCCAGTGCGCGTCCTGCAGCGGCAGAAGTCGGCAGGGTGCGCATCTGGCGGTCCTGCATGTACTGGCTCAGGAAATAGCCGTTAAACTCGCCGTGGCGCTGGGATGCGGCAAGGCTGCGGGAAAGGGTGCCGATTTCGCACATCCCGACGCTGGGCTGATAATTCTTATGCGCCTCGGCAGCGAGCTGTTGAAAAAGCTGCTGGGTTTCAAGTTGCTCCTTGGCATCGAAAAAAGCGCCGACAATGAACATCTGGTTCATGGCATTGCCAACCAGCTGTTCGGTCATCATCATCATTGCGGCCAGAACATGCTCTTTAAAGAAGTAATAGACAAAGAATTCTTCGCGGTGCCGTTCGAACTGAATGCGAATATGCTCCTGGGTCAACAAATGTTCGCTCAGAACAACGCCGCGGGTTATGGCGTGATTAACGGAAACACAGCTACAGGGCGCGCAAGCCCACGCCCTTTGTGAAAGGGTGAGAGAAAAGCCTGTGACCAGAACCAGACACAGGAAAGTCAGCAAAATTTTTCGCGATTGCCCGAAAAAAATCCGCCGTGCCGTGATGGCAAGATCTTTCATCCTTATAAAAACCCCGCAACTGCCCGCAGTTTAGACTTAAACTTATAATATTTTAACACACTCTTCCGCAGAGTGCACAAAAAACGAAGCTGTAATAGTGCGGCAATTTGCCCCGCATCGAAAGAATTGTTTCTGTATTTTTATAAAGGGCTTGAGATATTTTGGTTTGGTCTTCATACTCATTGTTGGTTATTCTTAAATGTAACATTTCCTTATCTCTTGAATTTCGATATCCATGGCTGACGATAATCCTGCAAAAAAGGCACCTCAAGCGGTTGGCGGCAAAGCCAACCCCAGAAAATTCAAGCCCGCCAAAGGGGCTGGCCAGCGACCGGACTCTCCGGCGGCTTCATCCGGAAAGGCGGCGCCTAACGCGCAGAACATCGGGACGCTTGGCGCTGTTGTCGTGCGAAACGAGTTTTATCGCGATGGCTACCGGACAATTCTCAAGCTTGCCCTGCTGCAGACGCTGGTGATTATCGGCCTTATTGGCGCGATGCTCTTTGTTGTTCATGTGCATCAACCGGAAAACCGCTATTTCGCCACGACCGAGGATGGCCGTTTGATTCCGATGGTCGCCCTGAATGAGCCGAATCTGAGTACACCGGCCCTGATGTCGTGGGTGGCGCAGGCTTCGACAGAAGTGATGACTTTTGGCTTTAATGATTATCGTCGCCGCTTGCAGGAAGCTTCCCGCAACTTTACGCGTCGTGGCTGGGAGAGCTTTACCAAGGCGCTTCAGGCCTCGCGTATTATTGAGATGGTCGAGGCGAATCAGCAAGTCGTCACGGCTGCGCCGCGCGGCGCGCCTGTGCTGGAGCGTGAGGGTGTTGTACAGGGGCGCTATCAGTGGATTGTCCAGTTGCCCATGATTTTGACTTATCAGTCTGGTTCGTTGAAGCGTTCTGATGACCTGATGATCACCATTGTTGTTGTTCGTGTTTCCAGGCTGGAAAGCCCGAACGGTGTTGGTATCGAGCAGTGGGTCGCCGTGCCGGGCTAGGCCGCTTGGGAAGATTGTATATTAATTGTGCATCTTTTTAGGTGGGCGGGGTGACAGTTGGTTCATGTGAATATATTCTGTTGAGGGACGGAATTTTGCCGTCCGCATTGGGGGTATTTTTGAAAACGGGGTTAGGTGGATGATCCGCAGGTTATCCAAAAAAATGATTTTGATGTCGTGTGCTTGCGCGACAATGTTTGTGTCTATGCCGGGCGCTTTTGCGCAGTTGCCGCAAGGGGCTTTGTCGCGCTCAGAGGGCGCTGCGCCCCAGTCTGCGCTGCCGGAAGAAAGGACGCGCCCGCCGCGTGCGCCCGGAATGTCTTTGCCGACCGCAAAGGATGAGGTGATTGATCCTTTCGCGATTCAGGAAGAAGAGCGTCCGCGCAGTCCGGAAGAGATTGAAAAAATGATTCGGCAGCAGGCATTCAATGCCGCATTGACCGGTCTTTTGCCAATGAATCCTGATGAAATCAGGAAGCTGCTCGAGCGTTTTGATGAAACGCAGCAGGCCGTGGAAGTGCCGATTTATCCTTATCCGGAGCCGGAAGTGGTTGTTCAGACCGTTTCGCTTGATCCGGGCACCAGGCCGCCGGTAATAAAAGTCGGTGTCGGTCATGTAACAACCTTGACGGTTCTTGACGTTACGGGTGCTCCCTGGCCGGTTCAGGATTTGACCTTTGCCGGTAATTTCGAGGTGATTCCGCCTGAGGCCGGTGGTCATGTTATTCGCATTACCGGTATGTCCGAGTTTGGCTATGGCAACATTTCGCTGCGGCTTAATGAGCTGAAGACTCCGGTAACGTTTACTTTGAAGACGTCTCGCGATTCTGTGCATTACCGATTTGATGCACGCATTCCTGAATACGGCCCTTATGCGGAAACGCCGCTTATCGATGGCGGTCTCACCCTTGTTGCCGGAAACTCTATTCTTGGTTCTATTCTTGACGGGGTTCCGCCGACCGGTTCGGAAAAGCTGAGTGTTACGGGAGTGGATGGCCGGACAAGTGCCTATAAATTGCAGGGCGTTACTTATGTGCGGACGCCGTTGACTTTGTTGTCGCCCGGCTGGTCCGGCTCTGTGTCTTCCGCAGATGGGATGAATGTATATGCGATCGCTAACTCTCCGGTCTTGTTGCTGTCTGATCGGGGGCAGGTTGTGCGCGCCGGTCTGAGCGAAAAGGATGCTTTAGATGAGCAATAACGACGATTTTCAGGATGATCACATCGACTTTGATGATGATGGTAATGAAGGCGGTTTCGAGGATTTTGAAGGCGGCGGCACGTCGCTCGGTGATATGTGGCGTAATAACCCGCTGGTCAAGATCGGGGTTATTGCCGGCGGTCTGGTCACTGTAATTGGTGCTATTATACTGTTCGGCGGCAAGCAGGATCCTACGCTTCAGTCTGTTGTGCGGCCTGGGCGTGATGTTAGCGCAGCGCCCGGCGATGAGATTTCTCAGGCAATGAGGGATGCTATTGTCGAGAGTAACGAGCAGCGTACGCAAGAAGCTGTTCGTGGCGGCGGCAGTGCGATGCCGACCCCTGTTGATACGCCGGTGCAACGTCTGGTGCTGCCGGAAGAGAAAACCGGCGCAGAAGATCCTCTGGAGCGCTGGCGCCGTATTCAGGAAGAACGCCAGCGTCAGGTAAGCCAGCAGCGCTCTGCCGTTCAGGCTGCGGATCCGTATGCTGATGCGATTGACGCTCTTGCCAACGCAATGGCGGGCCAGATGGAAGGTATTCTGGAGAGTAAAATGCCGATTGAGGCGATCAGTATGAATATTACCGATCCGGACTTTATCGAGCAGCAGCGCAGGGAAGAGCGCAAAGAGCGTGAGGCTGAAGCCGAGCGGCGGCGGCAGGCCGGAGCTGACGGTGTTACTGGCGATGGAGAGATTGTAAACGTTCTCATTCCCGCCGGTACGATTGCCTATGCGCAGCTGATTACCGAGGCGAACTCTGATGCGGAAGGGCCGATTTTGGCACAGCTGGTCAGCGGGCCTTTTGCCGGTAGCCGTTTGCTGGGTACTTTTGAAGTGGAAGAAGAGTATCTGGTGCTTAATTTCAATTCCATCGTAATTGACGGGATTGTCCACCCGACAGAGGCTGTAGCCCTGAATCCGGAAACGACGAGCATTGGTATGGTGACAGAGATTGATCATCGTTACTTTACCCGCGTTATTTTGCCGGCGGCAGCTTCTTTTGTTGAAGGGATGGGTGCTGCGATTGCCGAATCCGGCTCGACGACTGTTGTTGTTGATCAGGGTGCGGCGGTTCAGGACACGCAGGATCTTGATACCAATCAGGAGATCTTCAAAGGGATTGAGAAGAGCGCGGAAACGATTAGCGAGATTCTCGATGAAAAAGCCAGCAATACGGAGCCGATGATTCGTGTCGGTGCCGGCACGCCGATGGGGCTGCTATTTGTCACGCCAGTGACGGATGAGGTTCAATAGGTTCGGCGGCTGAAATTTCATAACCAGTTAGCAAAACAAATTTGATATAATGGCAGTATGATGAGTGGCGATAAGGACATTGAAAATCAGATTCCGGAAGATTTGACCCAGGAAGACGATCTGGCAATGGATGGTGACGGCAATCAACAGCCATATGCCGATGAAGATTTCGACGCTGCGGATTTTTCTGCCGATGATGGTTTCGCTGATGACGTTGGTGGCGATGACTTTATCGAAGAAGACTGGGAAGCCTATGATGAAGAGGGCTTTATCGATGATAGTGATGGCGATGGCTCTGAAGAGCGAAAGGCTGCTTTTTATAAGCTGATCATTGGCAGTCTGGTTATTTTTGCTGTCGGTGTCGGTGGTTACGTGGTGATGTCCGCCCGTAAAGAAGAAAATCTTGGCGCCCCGATCATGGAAAAAGTCGCCGGCGCAGCGCAGGTCAACCCCAGCGAACGGGTTGAATTTCATAATGAAACCAAGGTAAAGCCCAAGGATGCTTTCGGGGTAACCTACGGTAAGCAGGATGAAGCGCATGTTGCTGCCCCGGAAGAAGAGCAACGCCGGGAAGGTCTGCTGAATGATCCGCAGGCTTTAGCGCGCTTGCGTAACCGTGAGGCGGCTGTACCGACGCAGCTGGTTGTCGTTGATGAAAGTAATGGCAAGGTAGCTGATGGTGATTTGCCGATGCCCGCCCCTATGGCTCAGGCTGAGGCCCCGGATGTAACCGAAGCGCCGGTCGTTCCACGTTCTCCGCGCCCGGAACCGGTTGAGGGGTTGATCCCGATGCCGGAGCGTCTGGGTGAGGCTTCTGTTGAAAAGGACAATGATGAGCCGGCGGATCCGGTGCGCGCGACGGGCGATAAGTTGGCGGTGCAGTCGGTAGAGACTCCGGCTGATACCGTTAATATGAATGATGACAGGCCTGAGGCGGTTTCTGCTGTTTCTGCCTCTCAAGCCAAGGTGCAGAGTGGCGATGTTGCGCAGTTGAATGAGAAGCTCGATCGCATTACTGACCGGCTGGGCCAAATCGAAAGTAATCTTGATCAGCTTGATGATCTTCAGACCAGCGTTACCAAACTTGAAAACCGTTTGGCGACTTTGGAGAAGGCGCCGAAAAATAACGATGTTTCCTCTGCAGTAAAGTCAGCACCGAGGTCCGTAGAGAAAACGGCACCGGCGCGAACCGCAGCAAAACCGGCTTCGAAGCCGGTTGCTCCCCAGTCTGGCACAGCCAGCTGGGTACTGAAATCGGCACAGCCGGGGCAGGCCATGGTCGCGCGTAAAGGCGGCGATGACATGTATAGTGTCACTGTCGGCGAAAATCTTGACGGTATCGGTAAGGTTACCGGTATTTTTGTCGAGAACGGGCGCTGGGTTGTGCAGGGATCTGCCGGACGCATTAGTCAGTAAGTATCACCCATGATAAATAAGTATTCTTTGAATCAGGCCGGTAAACGCAAGGCGCTGATCAACTAAATATTAACTCTTTGCCTATACCTTTGATATGACCCTTGAAACTTGCACAATTTATATAAAATGTGATCTAATTATTAGAAGAGGGTAATAAGGGTAATAAAGATCAATAAAACGGTTAAGTTAACTATATAAGTAAATTTGGGTGTGTCATGCGTGGCGGCATAGGTTTTAAAAAAATCAGAAATAGTATAATCGTTCATGGGTTTATGCCGTTGGCGATTGTTCTTCTGTCTGCCTTGCCGGCTCTTGCGGGTGGTATCAGCCCGGCAACTTCAGCCGGTACCTGCGGTCAGGACACCACAATCGGCGGCGTCCTTTGTAACGTTTTTGAAAACAGTACTGAGTCTGTCGGGCTTCTCGCCGGGATGAGTTACCTTTTTGGTCTGGTCATCGGTCTCTGGGCAATCGCCAAATTTTACGAACATGTTCAAAACCCGCACCAGGTCTCTATATGGGAGCCGCTAAAGCGCACTATTTGCGCGGGCTGCCTGTTCGCGCTGCCGATGGTGATGGAGGTTGTTTACGTCACGCTGAGTAATAATAGCGGCGATGCGCTTACTCTCAGCAGTGATAGCTGGGCAGGGTCGCCGACAGGCGCCGGACTTGATGCGATGGTTGTTGCGTTGATGAATGATGCGTACAAGCCTTTCGCCAACGTTGTTAAATTATTCTGCTATATGGCTGCTACGATCCTGACGATTATTGGTATCTTGCGGTTGCTTAAATCGGCGCAGGAAGGCCCGCGCGGCCCGGGCGGTTTTGGCACGATCATGACATTTATTGTCGCCGGCGCACTGTTCTCGGCCGATGAGATGATGTCTGCCTGGTCAACGACGCTGTTCACGACCGACCAAGTCGCAAACCAGGCGCAACTTACTTTCGATGCCGGACTTACGGATCCGGAAAGGGAACATGTTTTGAGCGTAATAAGTGCGGTGCTTGCATTTGTTATGGTCTTGGGGTGGGTCAGCTTTGTCCGCGGCTGGTTCATTATCAGAGATGTAGCGGAAGGAAACCAGCAAGCATCGTTGATGGCGGGTATGACCCACCTGTTCGGCGGCGCTCTTGCCATTAATCTGGGGCCGTTGTTGAACGCAGTTCAAGAGACTTTCGGATTAAGCGCTGTTGGTGTAAACTTTGGTTAACGTGAGAGAGGACCATAAACTATGAAAAAACTAAATCGTGCATCGCTGATGATGGGTGCGGCTTTGATGTCGGGGATGCTGCTTAGCAGCTCGGCGGCACATGCTGGTAACAACTTCAGCTCCATCGCAGAAAATATTACAACGTCCGTTCAAAGTGTACCGGGTCTGCTGACAGGTCTTGCATATATGTTCGGCATTTTGATCGGCGTTCTTGGTATCCTGAAAATCAAGGACCATGTTGAGAATCCGCAACAAACACCGCTGAAAGACGGGGCGATTCGTCTGGCAGCCGGTGGCGGTTTGTTTGCCCTGCCGATTGTATACGAAGCAATGTTTGAAACGATCGGTGATGGTGCTGGTGTGACTGCGGCAACACTGAACCAGGTTGACTTCGCCGTTCAATAAAACTTGTAGGAGGACTGTGAGAAATGAAAAAACTAAATCGTACTTCACTGATGATGGGCGCGGCTTTGATGTCGGGGATGCTGCTTAGCAGCTCGGCAGCTCATGCCAACAACTTCAGCTCTATTGCACAAAACATCACCACTTCTGTTGAAAGTGTGCCGGGTCTGTTGACAGGTCTTGCATATATGTTCGGCATTTTGATCGGTGTTCTTGGCATCCTGAAAATCAAGGACCATGTTGAGAACCCGCAGCAAACACCGCTGAAAGATGGTGCAATTCGTCTGGCAGCCGGTGGCGGTCTGTTTGCCCTGCCGATTGTATACGAAGCAATGTTCGAAACGATCGGTGATGGCGCTGGCGTGAACGCGGCAACGCTGAATCAGGTTGACTTCGCCGTTCAGTAAACTTTGGTTAAGGATAACGCGACCATAAGTAAAATGCGTAACATACCTATTACACTGGGCATTGCACGGTCTTCGCGCAATGCCCAGTCCGCTTCTTCAGATAAAAGCAAGCTGACTCCGGAGCTCAAGCAAAAGATTTTCGAACGCGACAATCATACTTGCCAGTGCTGCGGGTTCCGCTCTGCTAAATATCAGGATGTTCATTTTTTAAATGGCCGCCGCAATGATGTGCAGCCTGACAATATGGCGACGACCTGTATTTTCTGTCACCAATGTTTCAATCTGGATGATGTCAGTGCCATGCGCTCCGGTGTCCTTATATGGCTGCCTGAACTTTCACAGGCACAGCTTCACCATATTGCGCGTGCGGTTTATGTCGCGCGAATTTCACAGGGACCGATTGCCGATGCGGCGCGGCGCTCTTTAGAAGTTTTGATGAAACGGCGCGACGAAATGCGTAATCGTCTGGGCACAGACGACCCGTTTATTCTTTCAACCGTGCTAAAGGATTATATCAGTCAGGCAAGTTATGAAACGCGCCGTGATAAGCTGGAAGGCATTCGGCTCTTTCCGCTGGATCGCCGGATTATCAGGGAATCCGATCTCGAATTTAACCAGTTTCCTCAAATTCTTGCTTACTGGCGGTCAAAAGACGGCCCGTTCGGCGGTAAAATTCCGAAAGAATGGGTCGGTCTTTATCAGCAGGCGCGCGCTGTTGCAGAAGCGGCTTAGGTGTTTTGCGCGATAAATTCGGCAAAAAGCAAAAAAAGAATAATCGAACTATTTCCCGAACCGTTTAAACTATATACTATCTATTGGTGGGTAATTCTTCTTTGCGCCATGGCTAACAGCAGTGAGTAACGGCAGCGTCATCTTATGAATTGGTTTTATAAATTTGTCATACCTTTTCAGACTTTTCTTCGTCAGTCTGTCGAGAGTTTTATTACGCTGGAAACAGCAGACGATAATCATGTTCTTGTTGCCAAGGACGGATCGCTTCTGACCTATTTGAAGGTCGATGGCAGCCGTCAGGTTATTGGCGAACAGGAATATCAGCACCTCGTTGAAGGCGCGACCATCAAGGTCGGTGCCCGTTTCGATCGCCGCGGTCACGCGATGCAGGTTTATTTCGTGCGTGATCCTAACCGTATCGAGGCCTATCTTAAGCGCATGGTAGACCCCAGCCGTAAGGGCGCTGCCAATGCCGGTATGGATCTGGACGATGTTTTCACAGAACGCGTCAAACATTTGTCTAATTTTCTGACTTATGAAGAGTGCTATTTCGTCCTCTGGACCCGCTCGACGATCCTTACTAAAAACGAGATTCAGCGCGCCGCCAAGGAATCAAAGGCAAAAAAATGGATTACTGCCGGTTACGCGCAATTCCCTCTCGCCGCGCTTGATGCGCTGCGTACAAGGCATAGAAGTTATACTTCTGCCGTGGTCTCGGCGCTCGACGAACTCGGTATCAAGTCGGAAGTAATGGAGGTGCATGACGCCTTGCGCGCCGTGCGCAGCAATCTTTACCCGAACAAGGCCAACGAGAGCTGGAAGGCCTGTTTGCCGGGCGATCCGATCCCGCCGCGTATGCCGACCAGCCGCAAGGATATGTCGGATATTATGTGGCCGCCTTTATCGCAGCAAATTGCAGTCGGCGATGCGTATGTCGTCGATCGTAGTGTTGTTCAGATCGGTGATCTTTATTGGGCCGGCGCCGATATGACGCTTGGACCGATGGACGCAATGCCTTTCCCGCAGCTGCTCAACCGTTTGTTCGAGGCCGATATTCCGTGGCGTGTTTCGTTTATGATCGAAGGTGGCGGCGCGTCCGCTACGGCGTTCCGCGCTTTTGCCGCAACGATTATGGGCGTCACCAATTCCCTTAACAAGCAGATCAAATTCTCCCTCGAAGGACTGGAAATTCTCTCGCGCCGTGAGCCAGTGGTGAAGTTGCGCGTATCTTTTGCGACATGGGCACCGGCCACCGGTGACACCGGTGAAATTAACAACAGGCTGTCCACCCTGATTCAGGCGGTGGAAAGTTGGGGCTATTGTCAGGTCAGCGAATTTTCTGGCGACCCGCTTGATAGCGTTCTGTCATCGGCGATGGGGATACATTGTTCCGGTACGGCGCCGACCGCCGTTGCGCCGATGTTTGAAGTCATGAAATTGATGCCTTGGCAGCGTCCGTCCAGCCCGTTTGAAAAAGGCTCGATCCTTCTGCGGACTCCGGACGGTAAACTTTGGCCGTATCAGACTGGCACGAACGTCACAACCACATGGTTCGATCTCGTGTTCGCGCAACCGGGCGCTGGTAAATCCGTTCTTCTGAATGCGCTTAATCTCGGCACTTGCTTGTCACCGGGCATCAGCAAGCTGCCTTATGTCGCGGTTATCGATATCGGCCCGTCTTCTTCAGGGATGATTTCCCTTATTAAAGAGGCGCTGCCGCAAAACCGCCAGCATGAGGCAACGTATTACCGTCTGCAAATGGCGCACCAATTCGCGGTTAACCCGTTTGATACTCAGCTTGGTTGCCGGCATCCGTTGATCGATGAGCGTAGCTACCTTGTTGAGCTACTGACTCTGCTCTGTACGCCGCCGGGGCATGAAAAGCCTTATGACGGTATCCAGCAGCTTGCGGGCCTTTGTGTTGACGAAATGTATCGCTGGCGTGATGACGTGTCTGCCAATGCCGAGCCGCGCCCGTTCTTGCCGCGCCTTGATCCGGAAGTTGATGATGCGCTGGCGAAATTCAACGTTCACTTGCCGTCCGATCCGTATTGGTGGGACGTCGTTGATAAAATGTACGATCTTGGTGAATATCATATTGCCAGGCTGGCCCAGCGCCATGCCGTGCCGACGATCAGCGACTCTATTACCGCATCGCGTCGTCCGCAAATCCGTACTTTGCTAGAGGAAACCTCGGTCGGCTTTAGTGCGGAAACGGTCATTAATGCCTTTGAACGGATGATTACATCCGCCATTCGTGAATTCCCGATTTTGGCTTCTGTCACCCAGTTTGATATCAGCGACAGCCGCGTTTGCTCTCTGGATTTGATGGATGTCGCGCCGCAAGGTGATGACGTTGCCGATCGCCAGACGTCCATTATGTACATGCTTGCCCGTCACGTGCTGGTGCGTAACTGGTGGATCGGGCCGGAATCAATTGAATTTATGCCGGAAAAATACCGTCCATATCACGAGGCGCGTTTGCAGGATATTTCCGAGACGCCAAAACGGCTATGTTACGACGAATTCCACCGTACCAGTAAGTCAGGGTCGGTGCGCTCCCAGCTGATTCGGGATGTTCGTGAGGGCCGTAAGCGGGGCGTCCAGATCCTGCTGTCTTCGCAGCTGCTTGACGATTTCGATGATGACATGATCGATCTTGCTACCGGTGTATGGGTTCTTGGCTCGGCGATTTCTGAATCGGCCGTTGAAAATGTGCGAGAACGTTTCGGCTTGTCTGAAACAGCACGCGAAATTATTCGTTATAAGTTGACCGGTCCAAAAGCCCACGGCGCGCCCGTATTGTTTGTTCTCGGCACGACGGAGGGGCGTTACGAGCAATTCCTTTATAATACGCTCGGTCCGATCGAACTTTGGGCGCTTTCGACATCGTCAGAAGATGTCTCGATTCGTAACCGCCTATACAATCGCCTTGGCGCAAGCCGTGCCCGTCAGATGCTGGCGACGGCCTTCCCCGGCGGTAGTGCGCGGAACGAGATCAAGCGCCGCGTTGTAGCCAAGAGTGAATCGGAAAAAGAATCCCGCGGGGCCTTGACCAGCGCTGTGATCGAAGAGATTGTTTCCGAGCTCGTGGCGAAATCGGAAATGGCCGAGGAAGCGAAAGAGCGTGAAAAATTCAAGCGGGCTCTTTTGTAAGCTAAACAACGTTTCGCAGGACACAGCCAAAAGCCATGACGGATCATACAGCCAACGACGATACAGATAGAAAGCAGGCGCGGGAGCGTGCCGCTGCGCTTAAGGAAAAGCGCAAAAAGCAAAAAATGTATCTCGGCATTGGCGCTGCCGTTCTTGTTTTTCTTATTTGGTTCGCCATGCAGCCCTTGCGGGCGGGAATAAATTTCGGCGTTTGCCGCACCTATCTTGAAGCGCGTATGAAATATCCAACGTCCTTTCAGGTCACGCGTTATGACGAGTATGGCCGATCATTGCGGATTTTTTATACCTATACCGACGCCTTTGGCGGTACCCGCTCTGAAATGGCCGAGTGCATTGCCATCCCCGATGCTTCTGGCGGTATTGTAATGCACGATATCAAAATCAATCGAAAGTCGATCAACAAGGAAGAGCTGGATCGTTTCAATAAGACGATACCCGGCATTATTGCTCATAATCCTGACACAATAATTCCCCGCCCGGCCGGTGACGATTTGCGAAGTTTAAAGCGCGATTGATGCCTCTCTGACATTGCGAACACATTCCGTTCTGTGCCATAGTTGCAACAACAACTATAAAAATAAAAAAATGAAAGAACAGAACAGGGATGGAAAAAGGAGAGCTAAAACGGCAATTCTTTATTGCTGTTTTTCCGCCTGAATGGGCCACTGAAAAAATCAGAAAATTGACGAAGGCCGGCCCGGATTCATGGGAATGGAAGCGCCCGGAGGACTATCATATATCCCTCGCATTCCCGGGACATCTGACCGAGCGGCAATTTAAAAAGCTCGTAAAAGTGCTTGAGCAAATCGAGCATAAGGCGTTCAACGCCTCTTTTGCCGGTCTTAGCTTTTATCTCAAGGACCCGGAAGGGCGTAACACGTCAAACCATGTGATCTGGGCGCGGCCTGATAACCATGCTGACAATGAGTTGCGGGACCTGCATACGAAAATTGTCAAACTTTTAAAAGCCAGCGAATTCCGCACCGGCAATCATGCAATTTCGCCCCATTTGACAGTAGCGCGCCCGCCGCCGCAAGCGGGTGACCTGACCAAAGAATTCGCCAAGGCGCATGGTACAATCAAAGCGCCGTCCTGGCGCTGCGACCGGTTTTATATCTGCGAGACATTGACCCGCAGTCACCCGGAACACCCGGCCAACAACAATGGCAAGGGGACTCGCTTCAAGAAAGTTGCAGAAATCCGGCTCGCCCCGTAAAATCGGGGCATGAGTGAATGGCAACAAGACCCAAAAGCCACAGGCGGAAAAATACGTTTGTTCGCCGCCCTGACCTTGCCGCAATCTGTTAAGGACACGCTCACCGCCCTGCCGCATAAAGGTCTGGATGCGCGCTGGAGCAAGGCAGATGACATGCATATTACCTTGCGCTTTCTCGGCGAAGTCGATCCTGCGCAACTGCCGGATATAAAGGCGGCGCTTGATCGTGTGCGCCGCGCCCCCTTTAATATAGAGCTGGGCGGCCTCGGCGCTTTTCAGGAAGGGCGCCAGCCGGTTCTTTGGGCGGATGTGCAAAGCACGCGCAAGCTGACGGCTCTGACCGCCGAAATTAACGCTGCGCTGGAGCCGCTCGGTTTCGAGATGCCGCGCAAGCCTTTCCGCCCGCACGTTACCCTTGCCCGCCTGAATAAGCCGCAGGGGCTGGAGGCGTTTCAGCAGAAAAACAGCAGCAAAGTCAGGGCCAGCTGGCAGGCGGCAAGTTTCGGCCTGTATCTGTCGGCTGCGCCTGATGAAAAAGGCAGTGTTTACAGGGAGCTGCAGGGTTACAGGCTTAAACCGTAATATTGAGAAAAGCGCACCGGCAAATTTGTAAAAAATTAAGATAATTTGTTATAATAGCCTATGCGTAATAAGTATAAGAAATAAGGGTGTTGTGCATGGCAAGGAAAAAGAAATCTTCCATTCTTGAGGGCGAGAAAAAAGCGATCCCGCCAGAGGTGCCGGTCAACCCCGATTTGACCGAAGAAATGCTGGTCGATATCGCGGTCAACAAGGATTCCGATGTCTGGGTTTTTCACAATGAACCTTTCCCCGGCGTTCTGGAGTGGGCTGAATATGATATGGAAGAAGAAAAGCTCACCTTTATCACCAAGCAGGGCCGGTTGAATGATCTTGGTATCGAGATCAAACCGTTGATGAGCAAGTATTTGCGTAAGGCAAAAAGCGTCACGGCCTATCTGGTGAATGACAAAAAATTACATGATTTTATTGAAGTGCCGCTATTGGTGCGCACCACTTTGCATTGAGGAGTGAGTAATGGGTTTTGATATGGGCAGCGTGCTTCAGGCATTGGGCGCAGAACGTATGGGGTTGCAACTCGCCGGTTTAAGCTCCGGCCAGATTGATGCGATTGAGCATTTGCGCGAAACCTATCCGGCGGTCAACGAACTTGATCTGGCCGGGGTAATGACGGATGAAGACCTTGCTGATATCAAGCAAGAAGTGCTGCAAATCGTTGAAGATCCGCAACTGGCTGAAAAGTTTGGCCAGACAATTGAAGCGGATCCTGAACTGGCGCAGCGTATTAATGCGCTGGTGCATGACGATCCGCAGAAACTGGGCCAGGTTATTGATGGTTTTCGCGAAGAGCCGGGCAGTCTTTCGGCGCTTCTAAAAGAGCAAGTCACAGAACAGCAGGTTGCCGCTCAAGTGGCGCGGTCGGCTGAACGGCAGAATAGCGGAAATTTCCTGCAGAATATGCAAGGCCAACTCGGCGAAATGATGAACGGTTTTTCATGGGAAAATATCGGCGCGGCCCTGCTTGCTGTATTTAACGGGATCACCGGTATGGTCGAAAACCTTATGGGCGGCATTCAAAAGTTTATGCAAGGGGACGAGTTTGTCATTGACGGCAATGGCGGCCCCAACGGGCCTATGGCGCAAGTTGCGCAAATGTTTGGCATAAATGCCGAAGGTCATCAGCAAAACCCGGACGGCACGATTGTTTCAGGGCCTGTGCAGGATGGTACCAGACCGGAAACGGCGGAACCGGCAACGGCGCCTCAGCCGACGCCAGAGCAAGAGCAGCAGCTTGCCCAGCAAGGACAGCAGCCGCAGCGTGATGCTGTGCCGGGCATGAACGGCCCTGCCAAGGGTTAGAGGTCGCTTAATCTATCAGGGGCGAAGAATGTTCAGGCCGCTTCGCGGTCGCGGATCAGCGCCGGCAACAGACCGGCGGCGCCCATTGCTTGTTTCATGAAAAACTGTTTGGCGAAGGGCAGGTTGGAAACCATTTTCAGCCCTGCTTTGCGTGCCATGCGTACCGGCGTGATATCGTTGGAAAACAGGCGGTTGAGCGTATCGGTCGCCCCCGCCATCGCCATATTGTCAAAACGCCTTGCCCGCTGATAGGCGCTCAGCAGCGTGTCGCCGCCCGGATCCTTGTCCTGTTCAATGGCCTCAACGATCAGAGCGCTGAGCGAGGCAATGTCGCGGAAGCCCAAATTAAGTCCTTGCCCAGCGATCGGGTGAATACCGTGCGCCGCATCCGCCACCAGCGCCATACGCGGCGCAATATAGTCATGGGCATGGATCAGGCCGAGCGGAAAGTTGAAGCGTTTATGTATTTGCTTTACCGTTCCGTACCGTTCGGGAAAACGCGCCTGCAGGGCGGCGTCAAAAGCTTCCTGACCGTAATGGATGGGTGAATTGCGTTCTTGGCCGTGTTCTGTCCAGACGACCGAAGAACGATGGTTGCCGTGTTCATCATCGGTCATCGGCAGGATGGCAAACGGCCCTTCGGGGCGAAAGTTTTCAACGGCGATGTTCTCGTGCGGATGTTCATGCGTGACGGTGCAAACAATCGCGCGCTGACGGTATGACCAGTCGCGCGCACCGATTTCCATCCACTCCCGCGTGAAGGAAAACCGGCCATCGGCACCAACAATCAGCTTCGCATCAAATGTCCGGCCATCTGCCAGAATGACGCTCGCCTGATCGTCACTAACGGCATAGTCGGCAACCACGGCCGGCGCGATAATTTCGGCGGTCTCAAGCGTCTGGATCTTGTCATACAGCGCCTTGCGGATCATGCGGTTTTCGGCGATCCAGCCGAACGTCCGGCCGCCGACTTCGCTGCAATCAAATTCCAGCAATACCGGGCTGTCGCCGTCAAGGATCTGGATATTATCGATCGCGCAGCAATCTTCTGCCAGAAAGTCCCACACGCCTGCGGCGGCGAGCACTTTGCGCGAGCCAAAGGAAATCGCTGTGGTGCGCCCGTCAAAATTCTGCTGCATCGCTGTCGTCTGCGCGTCCCGGTCAAGGCAAAGCACCTTTACGCCGTGCGCCCCGAGCAGCGCCGTTAAAGAAAGTCCGGCAAGGCCGCCGCCAACAACGATTACATCCGCATTCTTCAATTCAGCACCCGTGCCTGTTCCGATTTAGCCCTAAACTTGCCCATAAGTTTTAGACTAAATGACTACGTTTGTCATGAAGATGGTTAAGGCCGCTATGGTCGCTTATGATCGGGAGTTTTTTTTACCGGAGCCAGTCAGTCGGCAGGTCGTATTCCAGGCCAAGCCTGAATTCATGCGTGGAATATTCGACATCGTAGCTGTCAACTTCCAGATCGGTCGTGCCGAGATAGCGATAATTACTGGTCAGTGCCATGTCCTCGCTGACCCGGTATTTCAGGCCGCCGCCAACCTGCCAGGCAAAGCCCAGCGTGTCGTCCGTAGTCTGGGCGATACCGGCAAGGCTGTCAATTTGCGCTTCATGCGAGGCCAGACCAAAGCCGGCAGTCAGGAATGGCTGGAAGTTTTTCCATTTCCAGTCAATATCGTAATAGATATTCATCATATAGAGCCAGCTTGTGATGTCGCCGCCAGCATCAAGACTGCCGACACCGTTCACATCTGCGCGGTTAAGTTCTGCGCTGCGCCGGGAAATTTCGCCCTCCAGCCGCCATTGCGGCGTTAGGCGAAGGCCAAGCGCGCCAGCCAGGGACCCGGCATTTTTAAATTCAAAATCGCCTTTGCGGTTGGCTGTGCTTTCGCTGAATTTATTGTCGTTATAAACGTTAAGGCCAAGATAGCCCGCAAAGTAAACGCGGCTGCTTTGTGCCTGCGCCGCGCCGGCTCCGGCGAACAGCGAAATGATGAGCGTTGAAGCAAGCAGGGCGTTCTTCATCGGCGTGACAGGCCTTGTTTCGATAGGTGTTGTTCGTCTGACTAAAATGAAGGGAAGGATGAAAATCCTCCCGACTCGTTTAATTGTAAACAAACTGTTAACGGTATGCAAGACACCGTTAACGTCCCTGCAAGGTGCAGGTTATGCGTTTTACTGCCTTTGTCTTGAAAGACTTTAAGCGATCGGCGCTTCGACTTTGACCGGAAGATCGGCTGCAATCGGCTCGTCGTCCAGCATCTCGATCATACCGCTCGGCTGAACCGCGAAGTTGGCGATAAACAGCGCGTTGGAATAAAACACAACGCCATCGCACAGGAAGAATCCTTGCTCGTTCATGCCTTCATAGGTCGCCGGACGAATAGTGCCTTCGACAACAGCGCGGGTCTGGTCGTCCATGTCACGCGGCATGTCAGGATTGTTGATGTCTTCGGCAATCAGGAACGGGCCTTCTTCGCCGCGCACGAAATAGCAGAAGAAACGCAGATATTCGAGCACGTTTTCTTCGGTGATTTTGACCGGTGCAAGCGCGTTTACTTCGTGGATCGGCGGTGAAGTGCCGTTCAAACGGTATAGGTTGCCGTCGATTGTCAGGTAAAAAATATTGAGGTTGCCCGGGGACCAGCCTGGATCTTTGACACGTACCAGCACGACCCGGTCGTAAAACGGCAATGCGCGCCAGCTAACCTGGGTTGTTTCCGTCGAGACTTTATATTTGCCATCTACAGGATTGATCTGCTCCAGAAAACCTGCCAGTTCGTCACCCGTTACCGGATTCCAGTTATTGTCATCGTACATGTACGATCCTCTTTTGTTGGTGTCCGCCTTAAAAACCACCCGCTATTTTGCCAGAGAATATAGCAGTGGCAACTCTTAACTTTCTGGAAGTTAAGATATTTTACGCCCAAAGGTCAAAGAAAAACTTGCCGCGCGTACCGCAGACTGCCCCGCGGGGCGACAAAAACAGGCGCTTTTTCCACAAAACAGGAAAAAATTGACACATTGCCGGAAACTCGTTATAACGCCCCCTTCTGAAGAGATTTTTAAGTACGGAGTGCTCTGAACATGAAACGCACCTTTCAGCCCAGCCGCCTGGTTCGCAAGCGCCGCCACGGTTTTCGCGCACGCATGGCGACCAAATTTGGCCGCGCCGTTCTTGCGCGCCGCCGTGCAAAAGGCCGTAAGCGCCTGAGCGCATAAGGCGATGGGGTATCGGTCTTTAAAGTAAGGCCGGTAAATCCCATGCAGGCAACAAAGACAGAAATACAGAATGTGGGCCGCCTTAAAAAGCGGTCCGATTTTTTGCGTTTACAGCATAGCGGCATCAAATGGGTCGCCAAGGGCATGATCATACAAATTGCGCCCGCATCTGAAAAACAGCGCCATTTCGGCATTACCGTTACCAAAAGAGTGAGCAAGTCGGCCGTGTGCCGCAACCGTATCAAGCGACGCTTGCGCGCGGTTGCCTACGATGTCTTGCCGGCGCATCTTGCCGACGATATCGATATTGTTCTGATTGGCCGCCCGGAAACTGCCATTCGTCCGTACGCGACCCTGAAAAAAGACCTGATCTGGTGCCTTGGAAAGCTGGGGTATTTGCAAGGCGACAAAGAACAAAATAGCGGTTGATCATGCGGCCTTTCAGCTATTATTTGAGCTATTTTATGCGACAGATTGTCATGGCGCCGATCCGGTTTTATCGGTACGCCGTTTCCCCCCTGTTCGGCCAAAGCTGCCGTTTTCATCCAAGCTGCTCCGCCTATACGCTCGAAGCACTTGAGCGCCACGGTGCTATCAAAGGGCTTGTTCTTGGCGTGCGCCGCGTTCTGCGCTGTCATCCATGGTGCAAAACCCACTGGAACGACCCCGTGCCAAAGCGGTTTACGTGGGGGGATATAATCGGCTATAAACGCAAACAAAATTGATATATGCGTAATGGACGCGAATATACGTAAACCCCCGCGACTCATTTAGGACTGCGACGAGTAGGAAAGGCAACCGGCCGATGTTGAATAAAAATGATGATCCGATGCACCCGGACGATATGAAGAACCTGTTGACCTTCATTATTGCCGCTGTGGTCGTTTGGGTTTCTTTCGATCATTTCCTGCTTCGCCCCCGCATGGAAGCAATGGAGGCCGCGCGAAAGCAGCAACAGATCGCCGCGTCTGTCCCGACGGGTGAAACTGCCACGGCGCGGGAGTTGCGTCCGCGTCAGGAAGTCCTGCCAGAAAGCGACCGCATCCGCATCGAAACAGACCGGTTGACCGGTTCTATTTCTTTGAATGGCGGCCGGATCGATGATCTTGCGCTGCGGGAATATTTCCAGACGATGGAAAAAATCCGCAGCGTGAATATGTTCTCCCCGATGGGCTCTTACCATCCGCGCTATGCCGCCTTTGGTTGGACGGACGCCGCGAAAAAAATCCGCACCCCCGATAAGGATACAAAGTGGAGCGTCGTTGGCGGTGGTAACACTGTACTGCGCCCGAACCAGCCGGTAACGCTGTACTGGGATAATGGTCAGGGGCTTCGTTTCGAAAACGAGATCCTTCTCGATGATAAATATCTGTTCACCGTCACGCAGCGCGTCATCAATAAAAATGCCGGCAATATCACGCTTTATCCTTATACCGCGCTGGCGCAGCACGGCCTGCCCGAAGAGCTTTATAACCGCTGGACGATCCATGAAGGCCCGATCGGCTATATCAAAGGTGAATTGCAGGAAATCACCTACAAAAAAATGAAGGATGTCGGCTTTAAGGAATTTCAGTCTGATGAGGGCTGGCTCGGCCTGACAGAGCATTATTGGCTGAGCGGCATGTTCCCCGCAAGTGACACGCCTGGCACCTATCGCTTTGTTTATGTCCCGCCGGAAAAGGCTGGAAACGGGCAGGCGCGTTATCAAGTCGATATTATGGGCGCAGGCCGTACGCTGAATAGCGGCGAGTCTTTTGAAACCGCCACCCGTATTTTTGTCGGCCCGAAACAACTGTCTATTCTTGAAGGTTACGCCGAGCAGTTTGGCTGGAACCATATCGATCTCGCGATCGACTTTGGCATGTGGTACTTCCTGACCAAGCCGCTTTATTATCTGCTGCATTGGCTTGGTGATATTGCCGGTAACTTTGGTATCGGGATTATCCTGCTGACTTTTGTTGTCCGGATTTTTGTTTTCCCGCTTGCCAACACGTCTTTCAGATCTTTCGCCAAGTTGCGTCAGGTTGCCCCGGAAATGAGCAAGCTGCGCGAAAAATACGGCGATGATAAGCAAAAGCTGCAGCAGGCGCTGGTCAAGCTGTACGAGAAGGAAAAGGTCAATCCGATGGCCGGCTGCCTGCCGATCCTCATCCAGATCCCTATTTTCTTCTCGCTGTTTAAGGTGCTGCAGCTATCCGTCGAAATGCGTCATGCGCCTTTCTATGGCTGGATCAAGGATCTGTCGGCGCCTGACCCGACCAGTATCTTTAACCTGTTCGGTTTGCTGCCCTGGGATCCGCCGGCGCAGTTGATGATCGGTATCTGGCCTTGCCTGATGTTGATTTTCATGATCATGCAAAAGGCGATGAGCCCGCCGCCGCAGGACAAGACCCAGAAGATGATGAGGAATATCATGCCGTTCTTCATTGTCTATATTATGGCAGGCTTCCCGGCCGGTCTGGTGATTTACTGGACGTTCTCCAACGCACTGTCTGTTCTTCAGCAATACGTTATTATGAAGAGCATGGGCGTTGAGCCGCATATCTTCAAAAGCAAGGAAGAAAAAGAGTTCGAACGCCAGATCGAAGAAGGCCCGACCGTCCACCCGGAGCTTGAGGTAATCGAGCACGATGTCGAGGAAGCGCTGTTCGGCGAAGAGCTCGAAGATGCTGACGCTGCCGAGGAAGGGCAGGAAAAGAAAACAGCTAAGAAGGCGGCCAAAAAAGCAGCTACTAAAAAAGAAGCCAAGCCGGTTTCAAAGCCCAAGCCGAAAAAATCCAAGAAGAAGAAATAGGATGAGTGACGAAGCCGCCTTTACTGAGCAAGAGATCGAGGAAGCCCGCAAGCTGTTTGCCGGTGCCTGCGATTTCGTGCAAGGGGTCGCGGCGTTAAAGCAGCTCCCTTCAGCCGAATTGCAGGAGATTGCTTTTGCCGGGCGTTCGAACGTTGGCAAGTCTTCGCTGGTCAATGCATTGACTGGACGCAAGACGCTGGCGCGTACTTCGCATACGCCGGGGCGCACCCAGCAGCTTAATTTCTTCAATCTTGGGGGCCGGATTTTCCTTGTCGATCTGCCGGGCTATGGCTATGCCAAAGTGTCCAAGACACAAAAGCAGCAATGGAACACGCTGATCCGCGACTATTTGCGCGGCCGCCCGACCCTACGCTGCGTTTTTATATTGATCGATTCCCGTCACGGCCTGAAGGACAGTGACCGCGAGATCATGAAGATGCTCGATGAAACCGCGGTTTCCTATCGCATCGTCCTGACCAAGACAGATAAGACAAAGCAGGCCCAGCGCGACAAGCTGATAGCTTCCATTCAGGCTGAACTTAAAACCCACGGCGCGGCAATGAACGAGGTCATGCTGACCAGCGCGCACGCCGGATCAGGTCTGGAAGAGCTGCGCGCCGTGATTGCCGGCTACGCCATCTGATTATTTCATTTTAATTATTGTGACGCGACGATGCTGTAAAAGCTGTATGCCGACACTGTGTTGTCGGATACGCATAGTTGCACCTGCCCCTCGCAAGCAGCGCAATTTGCCGCGTTAAGGTCTGAAGCGCCGCCGCCATGAAAGGCCGGGTCAACCAGATACGTCGCCATGCCTGCATCAAGCGCAGGGATCGCTGTACTGCCGGTCAGGCGCTCGTTAATTTCGGCGCAAAGGGATTGGTCGATCTGGTAAACGGTGAAGATCACGTCCTGACCGGTCGTTTCCGTCCATTCGACATTATTAAACCGGCCAATATAAACCCCGGCATCAGGCGGGGTGCTGACCTGATTATAAACCTTGTCAGGAAAGCGCGGTTTCAGCAGCCCGCCGCCGCGCGGGTGATAGACTTTATGGATATGTGTTGGCGTACTATAATTCGGCTCGTCGCCCGGCTCTACAAAATCAAGCGCAATGGCCGGCGGTGTTGTTATGGCGGAGCCTGTCCATAACATCTGGTCAATCGCCTGTTTGACCGCTGTCGGTGCTTCCATGATCTGGGTCGCGTAGATCTCGACCTCCTGTGTGGTCAGCTGTCCGGCTTCTGTCGTATCTGTCTGGCGGGCTAGCGTCAGGCTCAAGGCGGCGAAAAGCGCAACAATGATCAAGACATAGATCATTGCGTTGCCGCTTTGGCTGTTGGTATCTGGCTGGCCTGATTGTGCCGAAAAAGATTTGTGTGTGCGGGTCATTACAATGCTATTGTACTGACAAGAGCTCATAAAACAAAGTTTAAAGATGATGACGATTGATGCAATTTCCCTGCTGCTTGGCGGCGCTGCCGGTTTCATTCTCGCAGCCGTGACGCTCGGCTTCTTTTTGCTCCGTACCGAGCGCGAGCGCGCTTCGCTTGCCAAAGACCTAGAGCATGAGCGCGAAGGCCGTGACGCCCTTGCTGCCAGCTTTTCGCTTACCGCGCAGGAGGTGCTCGATAAAAACAGTGAGCGCTTTTTACAGCTTGCGCAGGAAAAGCTGAAACAGGCACAGGCCGATGGCAGCCATGACCTTGAAAAGCGCCAGAAGGCGATCGCCGACCTCGTTGACCCGATTGGCAAGTCGCTTAAGGAAATGGAAGGCAAGATCGAAAATCTCGGCAAAGCGGGCGCGGGCCTTGATGCGCAGCTGAAGAATTTCGCCGAAGACCAGCGTATGCTGCGTCAGGAAACCCAGCATCTGGTGCAGGCGCTGCGTAATCCGGCAGCGCGTGGGCGATGGGGTGAAATGCAGCTGCAGCGCGCGCTGGAAATGATCGGCATGGTCGAAGGCACGCATTACCTGCAACAGCAAACCGCCGTTGCCGATGGCATTCGCCGCCAGCCTGATTTCATCGTCAAGATGCCTGGCGACATGCAGGTAATCATCGATGTAAAAACCCCGGTAGAGCCTTATTGGGAAGCACTGGAAAAGGCCGAAACCGAAGCTGGTCGTGATGCAGCGCTGAACACATTCCGCAAGAATGTCCGCGACCACCTTAAAACGCTCAGCTCCAAGGAATATTGGCGCGCTTTTGATACGCCGGAATTCGTCGTCATGTTCATGCCGACCGAAGGGCTTTATTCAATGGCGGTCAGCAATGACCCGGCTTTGATCGAGGATGCGGCGAAAGCCAATATTATCCTCGCTTCACCAACGACCCTGATGGGCTTGCTGCGCGTGATCATGCATGGCTGGCAGCAACAGAAAATGGCAGAGGAAGCCAAGACCGTCGCCACGCTCGCCAGCGACCTTTATAACCGTATCGCGACATTTGGCGAACATATGCAAAAACTTGGCCGTAACCTCAGTACCGCCGTTGGCGCTTATGATGCTGCGGTCGGCTCGCTCGAAAAGTCAGTGCTTCCCGGGGCGCGCAAATTCAAGGATTTGCATGTTCAGACCGGCGGCAAGGAAATTTCCGACCTTAAACAGCTCGGCATGACCCCGCGTACCCTGACCGAACCGGAATTATTGCCCGAGCCATCGGATGAGGAAACATCCAAGAAACGCGCCTGAGCTTGACCTTTACCGCTAACTTCCTTAAGTGAATGCTATGAATACTTACGATATTATCTGGATACCCGCCCCGGCCCTTCGCGAACCTGCCCAGCCCGTCGAAAATGTCGATGATACGCTGCGCCGTCAAATGGACCGGATGCTGGAAACAATGTACGAAGCGCCCGGTATCGGCCTTGCCGCCAATCAGGTGAATATACTCAACCGCGTTTTGGTGATGGATACATCACGCCGCGATGGCCCGGATTCGCCGCGCGATCCGATCTGCATGGTCAACCCGGAAATTATCTGGAAGTCCGAAGAACCGAGCGTCATGGAAGAAGGCTGCCTGTCCATTCCCGACCAGTTCGCCGAAGTCCAGCGCCCTTCTGTCGTGCGGGTCAAATATCTTGATTATAACGGCAAGGAAGCCGAGCTAGAGGCTGAAGGTCTGCTGTCGCATTGCGTCCAGCACGAGATTGACCACCTTGATGGCGTGCTGTTCATTGATTATCTCTCCAAGCTCAAGCGCGATATGATCATTCGCAAGGTCAAAAAGCTGAGCCGCGACCAGCAGATCATGTAATCTTTTCCAAAGGTTAAAAACTTTCCCTTTACTCTTGCCGCCCGCAACGCCATTTTGGGTTGAATAAAATCTATAAGTGGGGCGGAAAAACCATGTCTAAATTGCGCATCGTTTTTATGGGGACACCGGACTTTGCAGTGCCGGCATTGCAGGCGCTGATTGATAACGGCCACGATATTATTGCCGTTTATTCGCAGCCGCCCCGCCCGAAAGGCCGCGGCCAGCAGGTACAGCCCTCGCCCGTGCACGAGCTGGCCGCTTTTCACGGCATCCCGGTTTATAACCCGCTTTCATTGAAAAAAGACCTTAAAGCCCAGGCCGATTTTGCCGCGCTAGAGGCTGATCTCGCCGTAGTTGCTGCTTACGGGCTGATCTTGCCTAAAGAGGTTCTGGAAGCGCCGCGTTATGGCTGCCTGAATATCCATGCTTCGCTTTTGCCGCGCTGGCGCGGCGCCTCTCCGATCCAGCACGCGATCTGGAAAGGGGATGCAGAAAGCGGCGTTACCATTATGCAGATGGAAGGGGGGCTTGATACCGGTCCTATGATTTCTAAAACTGCCGTTGCCATCCGCCCGCAAACAACGGCGCAAAGTCTTCACGACGAACTGGCGGCGCTGGGGGCGGCAATGATTGTAAAGGCGGCAGATCGTTTGGCGACAGGCGAAAAGCTGGAAGCTGAAAAACAGGACGATGATGCTGCGACTTATGCGCCGATGCTGAAAAAAGACGATGGCAGAGTTGACTGGGATATGACCGCAGCAGAAATTGACCGCCAGATCCGCGCCCTGACCCCGTGGCCGGGCGTATGGGCAATGCCTGAAGATGGCCGGCGCCTTAAAATTCTCGCCGCCGAACCGGTTAGCGAGGCTTTCACAGCCGCGCCCGGAACCCTCACCGACCATGCCGGCCATGTTGCTTGCGGCTCTGATACCGGTTTGCGTCTGGTTCGTGTCCAGCCGGAAAATGCCCGCCCTATGGATGCTGTCTCCGCGATAAACGGCAACTATTTGAAAGTCGGCCAACTGCTCGGATAAGGGCGCGTTTCAAGGCTATAGAGTTATTTTTCGTAAAAAATTATTTGTAATAATACCACAGCCTCTTTACAACTATATGAAAATTAATAGACAGGGGCTGCGTAATGACCAAAAAGTCAGCAAAAGATAATCATTCCGAAAATCCGGCGGCAAACGATAATGCGCCAGAAACCTCGCAAACCATTGCGCTGGATGTATTGTTACCACTGATGAAAACGTTTTTTGCCGCGGCCATAGGCGGCATGCCGGAAGATGGCTACGATCCCGCACTGGATGATGATTACGGCTTTGGGCCTGATATGAACCCGGCCGGTCGCGGCATTGACGATGATCCTGGCTTTGATCCGCAAGTCGCCGAAACAACCGGCGTATCTTTTGACAGTGTTGGCGGTATCAACGAAATCAAGGGTGAGCTGGAGCGCGTTGTTCGCTTTTTGAAAGAGCCGCGTAAATTCCAGCGCATGGGCGCAAAGCTGCCGCGCGGCGTTCTGCTGAAAGGTCCGCCGGGTACAGGCAAGACTTTGCTGGCTAAAGCAATGGCGCATGAAGCCGGCGTCCCGTTTATCAGTGTTTCCGGCACGGAATTTGATGCCAGTCTGCATGGCATCGGCGCAGCGCGGATGCGCAAATTGATGGATAAGGCAAAAGACCTTGTCGCTGCTGAAAAAGAGGCCGGCAATAAAAACGCGACCTGCATTATTTACATTGATGAAATTGACGTTTTCGGCGCCACTCGCGCCGGTGCGCATGAAAATGTCCACCAGATCGTCATGATGGAACTGGCGCGCTTGATGGACGGGTTCGAGCCTTCGGACGGTATCACCCTGATTGCTTCGACCAACCGTCCGGAAACACTTGATCCGGCGCTGGTGCGTCCGGGGCGCTTTGATATGTCACTCGAAGTTGGCGCGCCGGATATGAAAGGGCGCAAGGATATTCTCGAGATCATTACGCGGGATCGTAAAGTGCCGCTTAAAAAGGATGTCGATCTCGGGGAAATCGCCAAACAGGCTTACGGCTTTGTCGGTGCTCAGCTCAACTTGCTTGTCAATGAAGCAGCGACGCTGGCCGCAGAAAAACCACATACCCGCAAAGTCGGCATGGCCGAGTTTAAAGAGGCCTATGAGCGCGTCGTTAAAGGCCCGCGCAGTAATATTGATATGAACAGCTTTGAAAAAGAAAGCACCGCCATTCACGAAGCCGGCCATGCCATTGCCGGTTTGCGTAAGGAAGGCGAGGGGATGACGCCTTTACGTAGTGTGACGATCCTGCCGCATAGCGGCTCGCTCGGCACAACCTATTTCCGTGAGGAGCGTGAAACCTATTCTTACTCATACAAGAAATTCATGGCAGAGCTGGTTGTCGATTACGCCGGACGCATCGCCGAGGAGCTGGCTTACGGCGCGGATAACATTTCATCCGGCGCCAGCGGCGATATTGAAAACGCTACCAATACCGCATGGCAGATGGTCGCCAGTTACGGCTTTAATGAAAAACTTGGACGGCTTGCCTATGGCAATGATCAAAGCGGTTATCTCGGCGCTGCCTTTAATCGCGGCCAAGGGCTGGATTCTGATACGGCACGGCGCATTTACGATGAAATGACCGTCTTGACCGATAAGGCCTATGAAGAAGCGCGCCGTATTTTGACCGAAGATTACGATGCCTTGATCCGTCTGTCGCAGGCTTTGATGGAACACGAAACACTGGACCGTGACGAGGTGATTTCCATTACCGGAATCCAGCCCGGAAAGCCAAAGCAGGAGAGTTTGAAACAGCTGGCAAATAGAGGGCCGAAACTGTCTTAAGGCCCTGATTTTTCGCCTTTCATAAAATTTTTATGGATAAATTGCGGAAAATCGAAAAAATCGTCTTTTTGCTGTTGCAATCTTTGCTGCAGGTGCGTTATAACGCGGCGAGTTTTCAAACTCGACTGGCCAAATTGAAGAGAGCCCGGCATTTCCCTGCCGGGCTTTTTTTTATTGCCGGACAGTGCTATGTCTCGGGGGCGTCATGCTGGGGACGGAATATGAGTAAGGGGTAAAAAGCGTAATGGCACGCTGGAAACTGATCATTGAATATAAAGGTACTTCTTTTTGCGGCTGGCAGCGGCAGGAAGATGGGGTGCCGTCAATACAGCAGGCGATTGAAGACGCGATCTACGCTTTTTGCCAGCAGCGCCTGACCATCCATGTCGCAGGGCGTACCGATGCGGGCGTCCATGCTTGTGGTCAGGTCGCGCATTTTGATCTTGATTACGGGGACCGGCCGCTAACGGGGTTTGATCTGACCAAGGCGCTTAATGCCCATCTGCGTCCCCAGCCCATCTGCGTCATCAATGCTGAAATTGTCGATCCGGAATTTCATGCGCGTTTTCAGGCAACGAACAAGCTTTATCGCTACCGCATCATCAATCGTTCCGCCCCGCCTGCGCTTGAAGACGGGCTGGCCTGGCATATCAAGAAAAAGCTCGATTGGCGGGCAATGCATGATGCGGCGCAGGTTCTTACAGGGTTTCATGATTTTACGACGTTCCGCGCTTCGCAGTGCCAGTCCAAATCGCCTGAACGGACGCTGGACCGGCTTGATGTCACCGCCCGTCCTTATGATTCATTCGGCGGAACGGAAATTGTTATCGAGGCCGAAGGAAAGTCCTTTCTGCACCATCAGGTGCGCAATATGGTCGGCAGCCTTTCGCTGATCGGTGAAGGCAAGTGGACGAAGCAAGATTTGCAAAGCGCGCTAGCGGCGCGCGACCGCACCAAAGGCGGGATAACCTGCCCGGCGGAAGGCCTGTATTTGATGCGGGTTGATTACTGATTTCATCAAAACGCTGGCTGGACGTCTGTGCCTCATGTACTACATTTAGTGTAGGATTTTTAAATGGAGACGATGCGATCATGAAACAGTTTCTTATGCTTTTCTGCGTGGCGGTGATTGCCGCGCTTCCGGTTCCAGCCAAAGCGCAAAGCGCTGATCAGTTCGCGGCCCAGATCGCCCAATTAAACCGTACCCCCGCCTCGCGCAACCCGAGTTTTCAGACTTCGCAGCGTATTTTCTCCCTGCGCGTACTCGACACCAACCGCCAATGGGTTGGCGATGTCGCCGATTTGAAAATCGATGAGGCAGGTCTGGTCGCCGAGGTAGTCGGTAATATCGACCGCGTTGGTAACGGTGAAC